>JAGALE010000424.1 GCA_017625335.1 Lachnospiraceae bacterium | reverse complement strand
TGTATGATACAGGTCCCTTGCACCGAAAAGATGTAAAAGCTCGTGAGCATAGGTGCTAGGCTCCACATTATTTCCGCCAGACCACCTTAGGTTAATAATACAGAACTCTTCATAGTAATAGTCCCCATACATAGTATAGTATGGATAAGCGTTACAGGTTTCTGCCTCACCATCTACAAAAACCATATAACCTATACTGTTAACCTGATACTTTTCCATTAAGCTCTTTGTATCTATATCGTTTCTAATATAATCATAGATAGATTCAACTAGCTTAGAGCGTCTATCATCCTCCGATAAATGAGAATAATTCAAGCTGTCGTGTGTCATATGATATTCCAAGTCTGGATAACTATCTGCATCATATATCAGATTGACCTCTTTACCATATTCCTTTCCTTTATTAACCAGATAATTACATGCTATGGATACATTATCATCCACAAGCTTCAGGTCATCAAATGTCCAATTAGAGCTTGCATCCTGCACATATATACTTACAAGCAAGGAGTCACCATCCAAATACTTTGCACTTCCTGTAGGAGACTTTAGCCAATCACTATAAGGCTCCCCAGCATCAGTCTTGGTATACTCCGAATAGGATATATCTCTATCTGATTTTTTGTTACAGCCACATAATATTAATGCAAAAAACATTAACAACACCAAAATTAAGTGTCTTATCAACCTTACATTACTATTACATACTTTATGCATAAATTAATTATACTCCCCTAAGCTAATTCCATTAATACCAAGAGGTATCTCATGGTCTAAGCCTATAAAATGTTCTCCATCATTCCATAATACTTCTTTTACAAATGCATATTTTTCCTCATCCCAGGTAGTAAAATCATCAAGAACCATTCCACCTGTATCTCCTGAGTTAGCATTAAAGCACCAAAATGTGTGATGAAGCTTATATTCTCCTATAAGCTGACGCATATAAGTCATCCATTTAAGGTTAGGCTCCTTCATAAAGCCACCCCATTCACCTATAAGAAGTGGTGCTATCTCTTCCTCGTGAATATATAACCAGTTCTCATACCAACAGTCTTCCATAAGACTATCATATGTAAAATCACCCTCAAACCAAGGCTGAGCATAAACCGTTGGACCGTAGTCATGTGGTGAATATAGTAGCTTGTTCTGATGCTCACCAAGGTCAACAGGATAATCAGCTACACCACGAAGATTTCCGCCCCACCAATTATAGTAGTAATCATCCTCATTTTGAGATGCATAGTCACCATTTTTCTTAATATCCTTAGGATATATTTCAATTCCCTCAACTAATACTAATGCATTAGGATTTTTGGATAAAACAGCTTCAGCAGCAAGCTCTGCAACATATTTCCAGTTGTTATCCTTAGTTGAGTCGTTCCATATCGCACCTGCATCACCCTCATAATGCTTTCCATGTGGCTCATTCTTAAGGTCGTAGGCTATGATAGTATCGTCGTTTTTGTATCTGTCCGCCATCCATGAAAGGGCAAAGAGATAGTCATCTCGGCTTATCTTCTCTGTGTACCACAGATTAATCATATGACCACTGGCATTGGTCTCAGCACTATGAATATCGATTATTACCTTAAGTCCGTTAGCTCTGGCCTGGCCAAGGAAATATTCAAATATCTGTAAGCTATCCATTCCAACCAAGTA
>JAGALE010000423.1 GCA_017625335.1 Lachnospiraceae bacterium | reverse complement strand
TCACATTTTCTCATATATTTGTTACGGAATGCCTTCATTCTGGTTACATCAAAGGCTCCATTTTTTATCTCAGAAATTATCTCCATTGTGCTATTACATATTGGGCCAGGCATCTCCTCTTTATAATTTATGTAGAAGCCTCTATCCACATCATAGCCTTCTAAGTCATATGCATAAAATACTGCTGGTTTAAGCATTAATGAGTATTCAAATATTAAGGAAGAATAGTCTGTAATCAATATGTCACAAACACCTATAGCCTCCGCTATTGTCCACTCATCACTGACATCATAGTAAAAATCCTTGTGTCTGCACAGTGGTCTGTCCTTTTTCAAAGCGCTGTGCATCTTCGTGATAATAATATATTCTCCTCCAAGATGCTTGTACATCAAATCCAGATTTAGTCCATTAGACTTGATTGCATTTGCCACATTTCCTCTATAGGTAGGAGCAAATAATATTATCTTTTTATTTCTTCCGGATAATAACTTACTCTTAAGCTTCTCACATCTTTCGAAGTAGGATTTTTTGAAAAATATATCTGTTCTAGGCACACCTATAGGATAAATCTTCTTTTTGTCTGCACCCATAGCCTCGGAAAATGCATCAACAACCACATTCTCGTCAGTACTTACAGTTATGATATCCTCGTTACCATAGTAGCGCTCCTTAACCCCAGTGCTGTAACCAAACTTCTTAAGAGCACCACAGCCATGCCAGGTTTGGATGTACTTTGTTCCCTTTCTAAGCTTTAGATTAGCTAGCACATTACTACTATCATCTACAAATACATATCTGGCAGTGGCAAACTTTGGCATAAGCTTAATACAGTTAGCAACATATTTAGCTCTGCTACACTTACCCAGATGCAGATAATGAGTCTGTACACTAACATCCAAGCCACCCTTCTTCACCAGATATTTGATACAGGATATTATCCCTGCAAAATTATCAGATATCTTTTCATTTCTTATCTCAACAAACAATACCTTGTTTTGAACATTTGAAATAGTACACAGCTTATACCATAACGGTAAAACTATCTTCAAAATCACTCTCTTAAACATCAGTTATCCCTCTTTTATGTAATCGACTATTCTTTTGGTGGCACATCCATCACAGGCTGCCATATATCTCTCCCTATACAAGGCTCTTTGCTCACTATAATCATCCTGAGCCAAAACCTTATTTACATGTGGTCTTAAATCTGTATCTAAGTTAAGCACCACTCCCGGTAATTCCTTATAATCTAAATAAAAGCCTCTACTCCTGCTATACCCATCAAAGTCCGGAGCAAAGAATATTATAGGCTTATCCAACAGCAGATACTCAAAAAACACCGAAGAGTAATCTGTAATAAGCACATCCGCACAGCAAAGAAGCTCTGATGTAGACATTCTTCCCTCCTTATGCAAATGTGGATGAAGACTTTTTTTAACATAATACTCTTCATTTTCCATAAGTAAATTCACATAGGCTTCCCCTGGAAGTAATGCCTCTTCCCCTTTTTTCTTCTTGGCATTACCTCTAAAGGTTGGCGCCCAAAGCACCACCTTTTTACCATTTGCATTTGGATATTCAAATCTGAATTTATCTTTACAAAGACCTATATAGTTCTCGTCATAAAGCCTGTCTGTAAAGCTTACTCCTATAGGCTTGATAACATTGCCTACACCTAAAACCATGGCTGTTTCAAAGGGTTTAATTGCTCCCTCTCCACTTACAGTCACAAGATTATAATTCTTATGTACATTTCCCACATAGCCCTCAGGTATATCCTCTGTAGAATTATAACCAAATTTTTTAAATGCGCCACAGCCATGCCAAAGCTGTACAACCTTGGTTTTCTTCTTTTTATTACAGGATGCCACAGGAAGAAAATAATCACAGATAACTACCGTTCCCGCAGTAGCATACCTTGCCATAAATGCTACCATCCTCTTAAATGCTTCCCATGCACCAATAGTATATATGTTAAAATAACATTCCTCTACCTTGTAGTCTGTTTCTAACAATTGCTTTCTTATATAAGCCATATGCTCCGGACAATCATCATGATGAGAATCTGCTAATATGATTAGCTTTTTGTCAACAGGTCTAAGCCTATTAAAAAAGTACACTACAGGAAATATCACATGCTGACACAGCATCTTAAATAGTGTTCTAATTCTAAACATTTATTTTGTCATCTCCTCATATTTAGCCGCAACCTCTTCTATGTCTCCATAGGCAATCATTCTTCCCTTTTCTAAAATCATAGCCTTGTTGCAAATTCTTCTAAGTTGTCCCAAATTGTGGGATACAAAAATCACAGTGGTATTTTCATCCATCATGGACTTAAGCTTTTCCTCACTTTTTTTCTTGAACTTTGCATCACCTACTGACAACACCTCATCCAATATAAGTATATCCGGCTTTACCATGGTTGCTATAGAAAAGCCAAGTCTGGCTCTCATACCCGAGGAGTAATTCTTAAGAGGCACATCTATAAACTCCTTAAGCTCTGAAAACTCTACTATCTC
Organism: Lachnospiraceae bacterium; assembly: GCA_017625335.1. Classification (GTDB taxonomy): domain Bacteria; phylum Bacillota; class Clostridia; order Lachnospirales; family Lachnospiraceae; genus Coprococcus_C. The sequence continues at coordinate 5,150 of JAGALE010000423.1, read as the reverse complement.
CTCAAAGCGCTGCTCCATATATTTCCTGGAGTGACCTAACACCGCCCCATATAGATATATATTTTCAGCACCGGTATACTGATTATCAAAGCCTGCACCAAGCTCTATCATAGGGGCAATTACACCTTCCTTTGACACCCTTCCTGAGGTAGGCTCAAACACTCCTGCAATAACCTTCATCAGTGTTGATTTGCCGGCACCATTAAGACCTAGTACCCCCACTCTGTCCCCTTTATTAACTGTAAAGGATACATCGTCCAAGGCCTTAAAGCTGTCCTTTTTTATATCCCTTTTTACAAGCTTAATAAAATATTCCTTAACACTGTCAAGCTTTTCCTTATGCAGGTTAAACTCCATAGTGATGTTCTCTAATTTAATTGCTTCATTTACATTATTGAAATTACTCATCTAATCTCTTTCTTTATTCTATAAATGTAATATAAATTTATTTTCATTTTTATCAAAAATCACATATCCTATGACTACAGATACCACTGCAAATATGGCTGAATAGCCAAGCATCCACATATCCATGGTCTGACCAAATATGCAGCTTCTAAAATTCGATATCACGCAAAACAGCGGATTATATTTTAGTATCCAGCTTACCCCACTGTCAAGAATCACATCAGGATAATAAAAGATTGCACTGGCATACATTACAAGCATAAGTGCCACATTCCACAGATATTCTAAATCCCTGAAAAATGTTCCTAATGTGGATAGAACAAGTCCTACTCCTATAGACATTACAAAAAGCACTGCTAATGGAATAATTACAAACAATATTCTTACAGTTGGGTAAACACCCAAAACCAATGACACTCCTGCTAACACCACAAGGGAAATAACAAATAAAATATAATTAAACACCACCGCAGACGCAGGATATAATACCTTTGGTACATGAACCTTTTTTATTAGGCCTTCATTCTGCCTTATGGACTTTAATGCGGTTGTGGTGGACTGAGAAAACAGACTATATATAAGTCTTCCCGACAAAATATATACAGGAAAGGTTTTCTCATGATGTCCCAAGAGAGTTCCGAACACAAGAGTAAGCACAAGCATAGTAAGAAGGGGTTCAATCATAGACCAAACCACTCCAAGATAGGAACGTCTATATTTTAATTTTATTCCCTTTCTAACCAGCTCAGAAAAAAGATTTCTATACTGGTACAGCTCCTTTAATCCTGTCATATCTACACAATCCTCACTTAATTAGAGGTTTAAATTACCCCTGCTTTCTACCATTTAGGTAACCCTTAAATATTTCCAAATCATCCGGTGTGGTAAGCTTAATATTTTTATCAGAGCCCTTTGCGAAGAAAAGTCTCTCACCAAGCTCCACCATCATAGTGTTAGTATACGAAGAGCCGTATATTCCTATCTCTTCCTTAAATGCTTTATCATACGCCCAAACCAGCTTATCCAGCTTATATGCCTGTGGTGTTGAAACTCGTCTTAAGGTTTCTCTTGGTATGTAGCTGGTAGTAGATATTTCATCGGCTACCACGAATATCTGCTCATTATAAGGTAAGGAGCTAACTCCATTTCCATATTTTTCGCAGGTATTTATTACATCCGTCAATACATCTGAATCCACCAAGGGTCTTATACCATCATGAATTATTACATTTAATTCATTAGCAGTAAGCTTATCCTTTAACTCCCCAGATTTAAGCTCATCCTTTAGTTTCTCCACTCCATTTCTTATGGATTCCTGAACAGTATTTCCGCCCTTTATTACCCACTTAAACTTAGTGAGCTTATACTTGTCTGCATAGTCTAAAACCTGATCTAACCAGCCATCTATACAGACAACTCCTATAGCATGAACCATAGGATGCTTCTCAAAATTTTCCAATGTATGAGCAAGTACTGTCTTGCCCTCCACCTCTATAAATTGCTTAGGTATATCATGGCCCATTCTAGAACCAACTCCACCGGCAACAATAATGGCATAATTCATGCTTAATATTTCTCCTTCATTCTTTCTTCATCAATAAAAACCCAATTGTTACTTTTCTTCCTTTAGTGCAGTTTCCTGATTGCTGTCTATTCCTTCAGTACTATCCTTAGAAAAAATAATTCTTAGGGTTAGCAGCATTAATTTTATGTCCAACAAAAATGAGTATCTTTCTATGTAAAGCAAATCAAGCTTAAGCTTATCTATAGGTGTGGTATTATATTTTCCATGCACCTGAGCATAGCCTGTAATTCCCGCCTTTACCTTTAATCTAAACTCAAACTCAGGAATTGACTCCTGATACTTTTCAAATATTTCAGGTCTCTCCGGACGAGGACCAACTATTGACATATCACCCTTAAGTACATTAAAAAGCTGCATAGTCTCATCAATATGTGTGCGTCTTATAAATCTTCCTATAGGAGTAATTCTAGAATCCTTCTTAGACGCAAGCCTTACACCCTTTTCTTCAGCATCAACTGCCATACTTCTAAACTTATATATGGTAAATGTTTTCTTGTCCCTAGTGAATCTTGTTTGCTTATATAGAACAGGTCCCCTGTCATACAGCTTTATCAAGATAGCAGTAGGAATCATAATAGGCGAAAGAACTATAATTCCAATAATGGAAACCACTATATCCATAGCCCTTTTTAGTATTCTCTGATCTATATGTAGTCCCTGATTTCTAGCAAGAAAAAGCGGTGTGTCCACTAGATAAAGCTCTTCTGATTCTCTCATTACAATGTCAGTAATCTTCGGCACCACATAAGCTCTTATAGAATTCTTATAACAGTATTTGATTATGCTATTTCTATCCTCAGAGGGAAGGTCATACAAAATCACACCCTGATAAGCTGAAATATCCTGACATATTTTCTTCAGCCCTTCATCATAATTAAGTATTTCACATATATCATATCTGTCACTTTTCTTATTCAGCTTATCTAAAAAATCATCTGGCGGATAATTTCCATATATTACCACCATCTGTCTAGGTGGATATATATAATTTACCACTGTTCTTGCAATTACAATCCAAAGAACTACGAATATTATCTGAACAGCTACTAGGATTAATATAGGTGTAAAGCTTTCGTATTCATTTAAGGCCATACATATAAATGCATATGCCACTGCTCCCCCTAAAGAAATTGCTACTGCATGGGATACACACAGGTAACTCACTCTCATATAATTAATTTTGTAGCCATTAAAGCTTTTAGTAAGCAAATATATGAATGCCATATAAAGAGCAATTACCACATAGTCTCCTCTAAAAAAGTAGGGACTGTCATAGCAGTTAGACCATACATATCCAAAGGAGCGAGCCTGAAAAACTAATATAATCAAATTAGCTGCAACAGCTAAAAATCTTTTCTTTTCCTCCTGTAGATACATATTGCCTCCTATATTTCACTGCAAATTGGTTACTAATTTATTAATGGATCTGTCGGATCCCAAGTCTGTCCCGGTGGAAGCTTCTGTGCTGAAGGCTTGCCCAACGGACCAGGGTCTGAGCTATTATATATTTCTACCACGGTACCTGTAGGACAGTTGTCATACATCCACTTAGCATCTATAGTTGTAAGTCTTATACAGCCTGCAGATGCAGTCTGTCCTAGCTTGTTATAATCTGATGTTAACAAGGTATAAATATTAGGGTCATCATAAGGCACTGAGTGGAACAGATAATTACCTGTTATGTGGCAGGAATACTGTCCATACACATCATGTATAAGCTCCTTCCATCTCCACTTTTGCTTTATATCAAATGTTCCAACAGGGGTTGAATATCCTGTGGAGCACACCATAGCCTTAACAGGAATACTACCCTTATATATGGTTATGCAATTCATCTGTTTATTAACTCTTATCTTATATGAACCCGGAAGTATGTCATAATTTCCATTACTACAATTATAAAACGCTCTAGTGGTTGAACCCGGTGCTGATTTTCCCTTTTCTACAAGCACTATCTGCATGGCCTCTATTCTTCTGGATATTCCCTGAGTTCCCGCCTTTTGACCATTCTTTGCCCAATCAAGCCAACCCAAGTTCTGTACATGCACCCTATAATATATATCATAGTATACAGCTATAGTACCGGTAAGATTAATGGTTATAGCCTCCATACGCTTGGACTCACCTGTGGTTCCCGCAATCTCACCACCCGGTATATTATTAATCCAACCATACTTTTGTACATGAACGCTACTCTCTATTCCGCCAGACACGCCTGTGGTATCAAGGTCAAGAACCATTGCCTCAATTCGCTTAGATTTTCCAGTTGAACCTGCTATTGTACCTGAATTATACTCTCCCACTGCAGGTGTAATCTCATCAGTCCATCCATAGCTTTGACCATGAACCTTATAGGAAAGGGATGCAGATACTCTTTGATTCTTCTTAACTAATGAAATCTCAATAGCCTCTAATCTTTTTGACTCACCGGTAGTACCGGACATTGTACCGTTACATACTGCATTCATCCACCCATAGCCCTGTACATGGGTACGGTAAAATACGTCGTAATACTTTGCTAAATCTCCTGTCAGTTCTATCTCTATTCCCTCAAGTCTCTTTGACTCGCCCATGGTTCCTGCATACTTATAATCCTCTATCATAAGTGTTACAGACTCACCATTCATCTCGCTTGTAACCCAATCCTGCCAACCATAGTTTTGCACATGAGTTCTATATCTTATTCCACCTGTCAGTGGATTGCCCTCGTAATCTGTAGCCCCATTAGCATCTATGCTTATACATATAGCCTCTAATCTTTTTGATTCTCCTGAGGTTCCTGCTTTATTACCATCAGATGCAGGTGTCATCCATCCATACTTTTGGCAATGCACAGCATATGATATGCTTGGTTCCCCAGGCTTCACCTGATGAACCAAAGAATTTGTATCCGATAATTCTGTTTCTGCCTCAGTTGTTTTCACTTCTGTTGTTTCTAATTCAGTTGCCTCTAATTCAGTTGCCTCTGCCTCAGTTGTTTCCAACTCAGTTGCTTCTACTTCTGTTATTTCTTCTAGCTCCTCCAAGTCTGCTTCAGCATCCATAGGTGTTGTCAGCTCCGTAGCATATGTATTTACAGTGCCTTCTGCCAGCCCGCTAATTATAAGCCCTACCGTAGCAGCCCATATAATTCCAGTTTTAACTTTACATAGAACTC
>JAGALE010000422.1 GCA_017625335.1 Lachnospiraceae bacterium | reverse complement strand
AAGTAAAAGAATGGAAAACAACCAGTGTTCAGGTAGCAGGACCTGATGGCCTAGTACCTCATAAATGGGAATGGGTGGACCCATGGGCTCCAATCCAAGGACCAAGTGGAGGACCAGGAACGGTTAATATGAATCCAGATAAGCCAGACTATGAATATACATTAGTAGTATTATTAACAAAGACAGAGGAAGAGGAGCTTGAATCAGAGCTCATCATAGAGGAGAGTGAAATCAGTATATATCGCAAGCTCAGTGAAGTCAGTGATTTCAATCTCAGTGACACCAAAATCAAATGGTTTACATTTGGAATTACAGGTAAAACTTGTACAGAACCAGTTGATGGTGGAGAATATGCATGTCCAAGTCCAGATACTTGTACAGAGGGACCTGGTTCACATAACCATGATAACCCTGATGTTCCATGTGGAAATACCAAAATAGTGTTGGATAACAAAAATTTAAAATTTAAGGTTAAAAATGCATACTTATCATCATATAGTCACATACTGGCAACCAAAGGTTCTTTTAAACCAGAGGTAGATCCAAAGACTGGAGTAGTTGATGAAAAAACAAGCGGTATAAGTCAGCAAAGCAAATATCCAGAATTTGATTATAAGTTTGTAGCATACAGAGGAAAGAATGACAGTGGTGTAAAAGATAACTTAACATTGGCAAATTATAAGATAGCAAAAGAAAAATTATCCTTTAGCAACTCTCCAGTTCAGAGTTTGGATAAGTCTACTGGAAATAAACCAGTAGGAAAGAGATGGGCACAAGACGAACAAGCTTCTATAGAGGAAGAGGTAACCCTAAAAATCAAATTAGTAGAGGATGAAGCAGGAGCAGATTATAAGTGGTCAGGAAAGTTTAGTTGTGGTCATGGAGTTCCAATGTGGAAACGATTTGAGCAGGTAGAAGACTTTATAGCTGAAGCTCCAGTAACCATTCATTCTTACAGTGGTAGACCAAAAACAGCATCTACAATATCAGGTATACCTCAAAGTAAAGTAAGAGATTGTTATAAAGGAAATGGGTATGTAATACCAAATGATGATCTTACAATAAGTTTTTATCCATATATAAGAATGACATATGAGACAATTGGTTCCAATGATAAGCATGATGCTAATGTACTCTCTCAGCACAAGCGAACCCTCACAGTCAGTGACTATGCTGAGGCAGGATACATGAATGGAGGTCAGACATTAGTATTACGTAGCCAGCAGTGGAGTATTCATCAGATGGCAGTAACACCAACAGATGAACGTCCATGGGCACAACAGAATACAGTCCTACCAGGTGGGGCTATATATAATGTAAGTAATAAAGCCACAGCTGGTAATACAATAATATTAAGAACATTCCAGTACATATCAGATAAAGAGTCTTCATTATTAACAGTAATGAATGCAGCAGGTTCTCAAGGATTAGCTAATCATACACGATCTAAAGCAGAGGCTGAACATGATAAATTTGTTAAATCAGGGTTAGACGTAATCAAGAATGGATACTACATTGAGCAGGTTATTAATAAGGACCCTATGGCTACATTTGAGAGTTTAGATGGTACTGGATGGAATCCAGTAAACAGTGGAGATCCTGGTTTATCAACAGAGAAAAAATACTACCTATACACAGTAACACCTGATGGTAATAAAGTACAGAGTTCACTTATACAGGCAACAGCAAGTTCTGCAAAACCAACAGAATATACAGTATGGTCAGATACTGCAGGTAATATATATTTAAATGATAAACTTATACTTAAAAAAGATGAGTCAGTTAAAGAATTAAAGGATAGCACAGCTAAATATATTGACACTCGTACAAAATTAATTACAAATTACGTTGGTGCAATTGAACGTAATACAGGTGATGACTTTACAGCATCCTGGGCAACAGAAGACGGAACATGGTATAATGAAGCATTCTCTCTTACAGTTCTAGAGCTTGAAACAAAAATAACAGTTGGGTTGGAAACTACAAAGAAGAGAGAAACAGTATTAGACCCTAAGTTATGTCCAAAAAATATGGGTAAATCGGATTACTTTAGTAAAGCTATATCAAGTGCGTACAGATTAAATCCTACAAGCATAAAAGCTGAGGAGTTAGGTAAGGGTTCAGGATATGTTGGTACATTTAGAGATCAGGATATCAGTATAGCAAACATATCAGGTCTACTTAGAAGTAATGTATTTAGGATTCCAAACGTTAACGTACAGGACTTAAAAGATTAGTATTAAATGAATTAACATTAAAGTACCCAGCCTTACTGGTTGGGTACTTTTTGTATACAGCTACATAGTAATATAGTAATACAATATATCAAGCATTAATTACAAAAGAAATAAATTAATTTTTAATTTTAAATACTCAGGGGGGTAAGCAATGAAAAACAAGCATTGAGCTATAAAATCATTTGCATTACACTAGATGACCATACAGTAAATGATTAGAAATACTAAACAAATAAGGCAATATTTAAGGAGGTAATATCATGCTAAGAATAGTAGCAAGAGGATTAGATGGAAATAGGGTTACAGGATATATTGTAACAGATGGCGTAAACAGTAGATTTCTTTCAAAGAAAGAAGTTTGGCAATATGCTAGTATGGATAAAATTCAAAATGTAAAAACAGTTGGTAGAGGGGAAGAGACAGATTATAGTATAACAGGTATAAATGGCTTTGAGTTGAAGAAGCTACCTGCACAGAAAGCTAGCTCTGAGATTGACAATCAAATGGTTACTGGAGCATATATAAGATACATATGTTCTAAATTTGATTTTAATGGGGAAAACATTAAAAGTTCAGATAAGATAGCAATGGCTAAGAATGAAGTTCGTAATGGCATATTAAACTTAGATACAGGACATAGATATAGCAAGTGTTTAGTAGTAACAGGCAAAATTAAAAAGCAAGTAACATCCTTTTATAAAAGTGTAATTGCAAGTATAGATTATGATGAACGAGAGATTGTTAAGAAGAAGTTATTAGAAAAAGCGTCCATAAATATACACGATATTATTGAAGTGGTTGACAAGGTGAGGGCACAAAAGTATGCCAAACTAAATAAGAATGGGGAACCTGAGTCACAATATAAGCATTTTGGAAGTCATCCTATTGAAAGAGGATTAGCAGATAAGGTAGTAGGGTATAGAATAAGAAATATAGGGAATGAACCAATTAACATTACTAGAGTAAGCTTAAATTATTCTGAGAGTACAGATTGCATAAGACCAGGTGAAGAAAAGTACTTAAATAGAATAGAAGTAGCAATGCTAATGGGGCATCCAGGAGTTAATGGACAATTAGCTAATGCACAATTAATGGGACATAATAATAACGCTAAGAATAAATATGAAGCACTGGATTCATTTGCACTATATAATACAGATGGCCTGAATTGGGAAGATGTATATGTTACAAGTTTAGATGAATACAATAAAAGATTTTTCTTAGATGATAAGGAAGAGGCTGCAATAGTTAATAGCATGTTGGGTTATTTATTGACTCCTGAAGAGGCTAAACAATTACAGCAAAAATATCCAAAAATACCTTTTGATAATAGTAGAATAAAAGATGCAGGTAACGAGGTAGTTGAAAAGAGGCGTCAATATCAAATTCAGAATCAAAAAAGAATGGAAGAACTGCAAAAGAATAGCAATTTAAAAGGGGTATTAGACGCATTTAAGAGATAGCATCTTAAACAAATTTAGATTGTATAAATGCAGTAAAATTTAAGTATAGACTATTTGATAAAATGTAGATGATAGAGATATTAAAAGACTAAAAGACTAAAAGACTAAAGTACCCAGCTTTACTGGTTGGGTACTTTTTGTATACAGCTACATAGACAATTATAGTTAGATGCTGCAATCTAATTGATAATATTAAATCCTTTTAAATAGCATTTACATAAATAAAAATAATTTATTAAATTTTTATTTTAGATTTAGGTAGGTATATACATGGAAATTATGTTAAATGTACTATCAATAGGGATTATAATGGCTTTAGCACCAGCAGTATTAAGTGTGTTAACCAAAACACAAGGTATAAATACAGATGTAAGCTACAAGGTTTGTGGTATTGTAATTATATTAGTATCACTAGTTTTAGGGATAATACCAATATTAATGAACATATTCCCTAATAGTTTAGAGGGAACAAACACATTAGCTATAGTTACAATTATAATGACAATTATACTATCACTATTAGTAATATTTGGTATTTTATTATGTAAGTATTCAGTTGAAATAAGACATAATAAAATAGTAGTTACAGGATGGACAGGTAGGGTTAAAGAGTATTCATACAATGATATAGTAAAAGTCATTGAAGATGAAAATAAGAATATAATAATATATTTTAAAAATGATGACAAGCTATCTATTGAAAAATTATTTGAAACAGCCAGATTACATTTAGAGCTATATTTAGAAAATCATAATATAAAAGTTGAGTCAAAGTATACAGCTAGTAATTTTGTAATATCACATAAAACAGAGGAAATAGTAGGTTGGGTATACCTAGCATTGGGTTTAGTACTCACAGTAGTAGTAATGTTAACATCAGACCAATTAGAATATGTTACAATAGGTATAATTACATTGCCAAGTCTATTATTAATATTATATGCTAGAAAAACAAGGATAGAATTCAAAGATAACAATATAATAGCCTATAGGTT
>JAGALE010000421.1 GCA_017625335.1 Lachnospiraceae bacterium | reverse complement strand
CTACAATAGGCCATAGAAATGCACATTCCAAACCACCCATAGCAAAGAGATTAATCCAGAATATTATATCCGGCGGAGTAAGGGTAAGAACAAATACTATCACTCCAATAAGAAGAGTTACAAGAAAGCTTGTCTTAGACAAATTCTTGTTATATCTTGCTACCTTTTCTTCATCATCCTTAACCACATAGTTCTTCCACAAATCCTTAACAAGAGAAGCTGAAGCTAGTATAAGCAGAGATGACACCGTAGACATAACTGCTGCCATAGGCGCCGCAAGAAAGAGTCCAGCCACTCCTATAGGCATAATATTTTGAATCAAAGTAGGAATTACATAATCAGAAGAAGCAAACTCCTGATCTCCCACTAAAGCGCCGGCCCAAGCTCCGGCTACATGCATTCCTATCATTAAAACTCCTGCAACAATTGTACCAATAAGCATGGCCTTATGACAGCTCTTTGTATCCTTAAAGCCCATTCCTCTAACCGCTGTCTGTGGTAAGCCCAAAACACCAACACCTACCAACACCCAGAAGGAAATCAAAGATCCAGGAGTATAACCTGTACCGGTAAGTCTATCCCAGCCAGGTAGATTTGTATCTAAACTTACACTCATGGCTTCGAAGCTACCCACGCCTTTAAGTACGTATAATAAAAGTAGAAATGTTCCTATAAGCATTATAATCCCCTGAATAGTATCAGTAATCACAACTGCTGTAAAACCACCAAATGCAGTATATAAAATAACCACAAATGCAAATATAGCAAGAGCCACCCAATAAGGAAGTCCGGTTACTGTTTCAATCAGAGTAGCGCCACCCATAAACTGACCTATCATCTGTGTGATAAAAAATATTATCATCAAAAGAGTAGTTATAACAACAAGTGCATCTGACTTGTACCTTGCCTTTAGATATCCAGCTACAGTTACCGCTCCTGTTTTCCTGGAAACCAATGCAAATTTCTTACCTAGTACACCAAGCACCAAAAATGCTGCACCTACCTGAACTCCTGCAACCCACGCCTGACTAAAGCCATAGGTTATGGCTGCAGCTCCAGGACCACTTACAAAGGAGCTAACACTAGCATATGTAGCAACCGTAGTCATGGCAAGGACAAAACCATTCATCCCCCTAGACCCAATAAAATATTTTTTGCTAAAGCTCATAGAGCTTTCTTTATCCTTCTTCTTACTATATAGAATTCCGATAACAAAATTAATCACAAGATATACGCCTAAGATAGTAAGCATAATAATTTGGTCCTTAGTCATTATGCCTCACCACCCTTCACATCTTCTGCCATATAAAACTGACCAGAAACTTTGTCAGCTGTCTCAGTTTCCTCATCCATATCTTCACCCAGGTCAAAATTTTTGAACACGCACTTAAGCAATACAGCCACACCAACCACCGATATAACAAATGCTCCAATAGTGCTTACAAAGAACCAAAGGGGCATGCCAAGCACTAGTACATCTATGCCATCCAAAGCAAATGCAAAGCCTATGTGCCAAGCAGCAACAATAGCTATCAAAATCATGGTAGCCTTTACTTCCCTTAGTATTTGCTTATGCTTTTCCTGTTCTGTCATCTTTTCCATAATATCCTCCCGGGTATTAAGTGAACTAATATATTCATCCACTATTCTTTAACATTTTACTAATCATATAATTATTTATCACGCAAAGGGTAATTCTTAAGATAGCCCTTCAAAATCCACTTTTCAGGAATTCTTTTCAACACTATCTGTATCTCCTCATGCTTTGCTATAGGCTGAACTAATACACTTCTAATTCCCGCATTGTTAGCTCCCCAAATATCTGTAAATATCTGATCTCCTACAAACATAGTCTGCTCCTTAGTGACATTCATTAATTCCATTGCCTTTACATAACCCTTAGGGGATGGTTTTCCTGCCTTGAAAATATACTGACAATCCACCTGTTCGTTAAACATTTTAACTCTTTCCTCATCATTATTAGAGAGAAAGCAAATATTAAAGCCTATCTCCTTAAGTTTTTGTATAAACTCTTTAGCCCTATCATCTGCAGGTGCATCATGCTCCACAAGAGTGTTATCCACATCAAATATAACAGCACGATAACCCATACTATAATATTTTTCAAAATCAATTACATAGGTTGATGTAAAATAATCTGTGGGATATAATCTGTTTCTCATAATATTTCCTTTCTATCTGTTCTTAATAACAACAATTTATCTATTAAAAAATTCATATACATATCTGGCTGTGCTTGCAGGAATTCCCTCCACCTTTTGTAGCTCCTCAAGGCTTGCATTCTTGATATTTTCTATATCCTTAAAATGCTTAATCAAAGCTTTTCTTCTAGCGGGTCCAACTCCAGGTATTTCATCCAACACAGAGTGTACCTGATTCTTGCTTCTAAGCTGTCTGTGGTACTCTATTGCAAAACGGTGAGCCTCATCCTGAAGGGCCGTTATCATAAGTATAGCCTCGCTGCCCTTAGGAAATTCCACCTCCACATTATTGTAATAAAGTCCTCTGGTTCTATGGTTATCATCCTTAACCATACCGCACACAGGGATCTCAAGTCCTAAACTATCTAATACCTTTAATGCGACATTTACCTGTCCCTTACCACCATCCATCATTATAACATCCGGTAGGGTTGATAGCTTCTCGTCAGTAAATCGCCTGGACAAAACCTCCTTCATGGAAGCATAGTCATCCATGCCCATTACGGTGTTAAGTCTAAACTTTCTATAAGCCTTTTTATTAGGTCTTCCATCCTCAAATACTACCATAGATGCAACACCAAGACAACCTGATATATTAGATATATCAAAGGCCTCCATTCGTCTGGCACTTTCTATACCTAAAAGCTGAGCTATCTCATTGGTAGCTCCTATGGTTCTCTTTTCCTGGCGTTTTATTCGTTCAATATCCTGATTAAGAATCAGCT
>JAGALE010000420.1 GCA_017625335.1 Lachnospiraceae bacterium | reverse complement strand
TGAAATCTTATATCAGATACATGATAAGGAGCTTAAACGCATGCTTCTTGGGATGTGGGACTAGTAGGTATGGGAGGTTGGAATCATGAAGATAAACCTTTTAGATATCAATGATGAAAAGTTAGTTAAGAAGACTGACATGACAAGAACATTTACCATAGGTGGAGTTACAAAGGAGTATCCGGTATATAGGGTAGATAAAAGCCTGCTTAAACATAGTATTACCAATTATCATGTGGCAACAGAAATCACATCCCTTTTATTTTCCAAAGAGGAACGAGATATGTTAAGCATATATGGTGATGAGATTTGCGGACATGAGGAACGTATAAAAAGTATATATGAGGAAAAATATAAGCAATCTAAATTATACAGCTATCTTATGGGCGAAAAGATAGCTAGTCAAAAGATGGGTAAGGATTATTTAGAAGATCTAAAAAAACATTACATGGGTATAACACTTCCTAATGGACAGGTTATAGACGGTAATTTTATCTTAGAAGAGCTTTTCCTCATGTTAGATGTACAGGAAAAAAAGAGAGAAGAAAATACGTATTTATACTTAAAAGCTATGAATCACATGATTAGATATGATAGCAAGCCTACCGGATTTAAATCCTTGAAAAAGGGAGAAAAGCTAAAAGACGGAGACCTGTATTTTTATACTATTATCCCGGATTTAAATGTAGAAAAGGATTATCAGCAGATATATGAGCTGGAGCTTGAACTGGTTTATGGCAGAATAAATAATATGTGCTGCGAGAACTGTGAGAATAATAATTGCACTCAGTGTAAAATGGAGAATCAATATAATAAGCTTGATCTCTGTATAGGTATGTTTAGAGACATATTAATAGATAAAAAGCTGACAGTAGAGGAATATAAGACTATTAAGGATAAGGGTACAGGGTATAAAGACTGTGATCCCGAGGAATACCTTGAGTTAGGAAAGCTAATATATGAATATTTAAAATTTGTAAGGCTCCCGGCTAGGTTTAATTGCTTAACAAGTCTTTTAGAGCATGGTCCAAACGAAGTGATGGAGGAATTTATCCAGTTACGAGAAGTTCTTAATTCATTAGAGGAGGAAGAAAAGCCTGTATGGAAAAAAATCTTATTTTCATATTGTACTCTTTCTGCAGCTATAAATGAAACACCTTATTTGTTCATTGAGTATATGCCACTTTTTGCGGAAGGAAATTATAAGACTTACGAGAAAGAATTACTAGAGCTAAGTGACAGATTTGAGAAAAAGCTTAATGAAGAAGCGTTAATTACTGATGTAAGAGCTCTAATAGATGTAACATATGGTTGTATGGATATACTTCAGGGTATGGATTATATTATGTACGAGGCACAGGAGAGCAATGAGACACAGATTGAGGAGTACAAAAAAGCCATTGAAGAGGATGCTGATATATCTGTTTTAGAGTTACATATTAGAATCTATAATTGCTTAAGAAGACTAGGTGTAGTAACGGTGAGTCAGCTAGTTGCCATAGAAGATGAAGATATTAAAAACCTTAAATATCTAGGTGAAAGATATAAGAAAATATTAAGAAAAGTAGTGGCGAGACTAAAACGGATTTATAATGAAATGACAACTAAATAATACATGAGAAAAAGGGAATCTGTGACAGCAGGTTCCTTTTCTCTATGTGACAATTAGTAAAAAATGTGGGAAATACTCAAATAATCTCTGCAAATATGTTAGATTTTTCATATAGCAAATTATGGAGAAATGGTATAGAATATGTGGCATTGACCTATATGATGAGTTGATAGTGATATAAGGAGCAATATTTATGAAAGATCTAACTAAGGGATATCCGGCTAAGGTAATTATAATGTTTACCATTCCAATTATGCTTAGCTATATCCTTCAACAATTATATAATTTGGTGGACTCCAAAATAGTAAGTGAGTATGTGGGGCCGGAAGCCCTTGCAGCTATTGGTGCTACAGCGGTTGTATCTAACCTTATTATAGGCTTTATCAATGGACTCACACAGGGTTTTGCTATTCCTATAGCTAATAGCTTTGGAGCAAAGGATATGGACAGGCTTAGGAAGAACGTGGCAGGGGCAATACTTCTTACCCTTAGTGTGGCAGTGGTTATGACAATGCTTTCTTTATATTTTATAGAGGATATTCTGATTGCCCTTGGTACACCTATAGAAATCAGACAGGATGCGTTAGACTACGTTAATATAATCTTAACAGGAATAATGTTCACAGCAATATATAACTGTAGCTCGAATATCTTAAGAGCTGTAGGTAACAGTAAGGTGTCATTGTACTGTCTTATGGTATCTGTCCTTGCAAATGTTTTCCTTGATATATATTTTGTAAGTGTATTAGATAAGGGAATAAAGGGTGCTGCCTACGCAACTATTATAGCCCAGGCTATGTCAGCAACATTATGTGCAGGATATCTAATAATAAAATATAAGGAGATACTTCCTAAAAGCAAGGATTTTGCGCCATATCAGGGGATGTACCTAAACCTAATTACTACAGGTCTTTCCATGGGGCTTATGGGATGTATAGTTAATGTCGGTACAGTTGTTCTTCAGGGAGCAATTAATGATTTAGGTACTAATATAATGACAGCGCACACAGCGTCTAGAAGAGTATTCGATATAATATGTGTAATGGTATACACCTATGGTATAGCTATGACAACCTATGTCAGCCAGAATATGGGTGCAGGAAAGCCTGAGAGAGTCAGACAGGGAGTGCGCCATGCAAATATTATAGTAACTATAATTTCAACCCTGCTTATTGTATTGGTTTATACCTGTGCAAAGCCTGTATTTCAGTGGATTACAAGCACAACCAATCCTGAGATAATCGATGCGTCAGTAATGTATGCAAGGATAAGTGTATTATTTTTCTACGCACTTGGACCACTTTTTGTATTTAGATGTACCCTGCAAGGTATGGGAAGAAAGATTGTGCCACTAATATCAAGTGTTACAGAGATGCTTGTAAAAATTCTTTCGGCAATGTTTTTGGTACCGGCACTTGCTTACAAGGGTGTAGCATTTACGGAGCCAATAAGCTGGGTGCTGATGACTACAATTCTTGCGGTAGCGTATATGACCGGTAAACCGGAAAAGTATATGGATAATATAAATAAAGGATAATATCTAAATGCGACCATTAAGTACTGGTCGCATTTTTAATTTTTAGGTTCCGTATAAGATATAAGGTGGAATAAAATGTAGAAATTTGTTAGAATAAAAACAATATTTGGCAGTAATAAGATCAGTTAGATAAGAGGTGATAAAAGTGGGATTTATGAGCTCGGGTTTACGATACCTACAAACAAATTGTGATTACATGAATTGGGGACAGTATTTTAAGTCTTTTGAGAAGATATGTTCCTATAGACAGGATGCATTTAACAAAAAAATAAAGGGACGAGAAGGCAATGAAGATCTAAGTGAAGATACATTAATAAAGGATTGGATGGTGCTTTGTGTAGTAGAAATTAATAATCCTCCAAAGCCTGGCAAAATGAATTTAATGCTACAGGTAGTTGACTTTTCAAGTGCCACTGTAATAACTGATAAGGCCTATGAGTACCGAGTGCTTATAGAACCAAAGGATGAAAAATTTTATATGCATTATAGACCTGGGGATTTGATATCAGGCTTTGAAGCATATAAGGATGGATATTATAACATACAATACCTAAAGCCTATAGAGTGTAAAAATATAAGACATGATAACCATCAGATAAGGCTTAATATTGATATGTTAAAGAGATGCTATGAAAACACTCTAAAACCCGGAGAGGTTAACTATCCTACTTTACTGGAAATAAGAGATGAGTACGTTTCATATAAGCTTAAAATAGAGGAGCTAAAAAGGCATGATAAAGAGACTGAGTTGGAGGAAATACAAAGTAAGTGTGAACAAATTCAGGAGCAGATTACTAAACAAAAACAGACTATAACAGAGTTGGATAAGGAGTATCAGGCTCTAGGAGATGACATAAACGCTGTCGAAGATAAGCTTGTAGAAGCTAAGAAAACTCGTGAAAATAAGGAAAAGGAATGGGAACAGGAAAAGACTAGCTATGATAAGGCTGTGAAGCTGTTAGCAGATACAAGAGATAAGCTGGCAAAAAGTATAGAACAACGAGACGAGTTAGAAAAAAGAATAGGTGACGTTAAAAAGAATGAACAGGAAATGATAGATATTTCCCATAGACGCTACCAGGCGGAGAAGGAGCTTCTTACCTTGGATGTAAAAATCAAGGACAAGAAAAATCATCAACTACTTCAAAGGGTAGAAAGATTGCGTGAGTACGGATTGGGCTTTTTACAGGAGGAAGATATGGCAACTAAAAGTAGTAAAATAAAAAATTGGGATGGAAATAGTAAGCAGGAATTGATGAGTACAATTAAAGCTTATGTGGAAAGCAATGGCTTTTATTATGGGCAAAGAGTAGTAGAGAGCTTTGTGGAAGCTATGTATACTAATCAGCTGATAATATTATATGGACCAACAGGAACAGGTAAGACCAGCTTACCACAGCTTGTTGCAGGAGCAGTTGGCGGTTCATGTCAGATTATCTCAGTTCAGTCAAATTGGAACGACGATCAGGATCTGTTGGGCTTTTATAATGTTGTACAGAAGAAGTACATACCAACAAAGTTCTTAGATACATTGGTGGAGGCTAGAAATAATAAAGATAAGTTATATTTTATAGTTTTGGATGAGATGAACTTAGCACAGGTGGAGTACTATTTTGCTAAAATACTTAGTGCAATGGAGATAGAAGATAAGTCCATAGATTTATTTAGCCAAAAGGATAGCGAGAACTCAAGAGATAGAATATTGTTTAAGGTGGAAAATCTATTCAAGAAATATATGAATGAGGATAAAAAGAAGAGAATATCTGATGCCTCAAAGCTATCTGAGCTTGAAAAGCTAAATTTCATAAGAGAGGTTTTGGCAGAAGAAGCTTATAATGACCAAGAGATAGATGTGTACTTTAAGCTACTTGAGGAGTGGAACAATCTTAATAATTACCCATCTCAGATTACAATTCCGGAAAATGTGCAGTTTGTGGGAACCATTAACATGGATGCATCAACTAAGAATATCAGCCCTAAGGTTGTAGACAGAAGCTTCCTTATAGAGCTTAGAGAAGAAAAAAGGGTGGCATCACAAGCTAATGAAGCAGAAGAAGCTCGCCCTTGCCTGGTTTCCATGAAGGATATACGTAGAATTATTGATGCTAATGGGGAGTATTACGGAGATAACAAGGATAAGGTTATCTCTATAGTCAATGAATTTATAAATAACTTCAACAAGACAAGTGGGCTGGAGCTTAGACTTTCTATGCGTGGTTATGAGCGTATCGCAGACATGATAAAGGGTATGAGTGAACTGTCTATGAAGGAAAAATCTAATGCTAGTGAGTTAGATTTATTGGATGGTGATATGGATGATAATGGCACAAAAGACAATCAGGGAGCAATATATATGGCAAATGATGTTGCTGCAGATATTATTAAGGGCAAGGTTTTAGCATCCATGAGTGATGGAGAGATAAGCGAAAATATTAAGGATGAATGTATTGGTATAGCACCACAAGAGGTTAAGGATAAATTAGAAAGAATGTACGATGACGATTTTGCCAGATTTAATTATTGGAGGTAGTTATGATAAGGCCGGCTGTAGCTATTTTATATTTTGAAAAATCAGCATATGGTAATTATTCTGTTTTAGCTAATGAGTTAAAGGATATAGTTTTATTGTCAGATCAGGAGAAAACAGGAATAAGTACGCCCAATCGTTTTGAATTAGTTCCATTGAATCTAAAGGATGTTGATGAGGCTAATTTAGAGGATGATGTTGATGAAGCTGATATAGAAGATATGGATGATAGCAGCACTAGTGTAAGCTGGCAAATTGTGGACCATTATATGAATATGTTTTCAAAGCAGGAGGAGATATTAAAGCAGCAGATTACCTCCAAAGCAGGAACCTTAATAAAGCAGGTAAAAACATTTGTTATAGTGGATGACGGTAAGGATATAGTATCAGATAAGGTGGTAATAAATAAGCCGGATTCTACCACTTTAGAGTGGTTAAGACAGGAGCTTAAAGCTGATGATGGTACTGACAATGTTATATATTTTGATTCCCGTATGAGGTGGGATGGAGAAGATTTGGTATTTCAGGATACAGCAGGGATTGGTGTAGCCTTAGGTGAAAGTAGCTTTGCAATAAAATATACAGATACTGATGGAAGTGAGAAATTAAAAGAGGTTAAATTATATACTGTAAGTGCTGATGCTAAGAGCGACGAAAACTACA
The DNA here is from genome assembly GCA_017625335.1 of Lachnospiraceae bacterium. GTDB lineage: Bacteria > Bacillota > Clostridia > Lachnospirales > Lachnospiraceae > Coprococcus_C. The sequence continues at coordinate 24,793 of JAGALE010000420.1, read as the reverse complement.
TGGCTATGATAGAGGATCTTATGTCTATATATGAGGACATAATTATTGATAGCAATAGTGATACCAGTATACCTGTGGATAGCAGGAACCTATTAAAGGAATTAGATAATTTAGAACACGAGCTTAATAAATTAGCTCCTGTTGCTGAGGAAGCTCTTATAAGACAGGAAACTAAGCTAAGGGAGCATAAGGTACGACGTTTTACTGCCAAAACCATAGCTGACTTAAATAATGATTTAAATCCTGTTAGAACAATAATTGATGGGAGAAGCTATGATATATACGAGCACCGCATGATAAAAGCCTACTTAGAACGAGTGGAAAATATAGCTAGGAAGAGTATACAGGAGATAGGAAGTGAGATAAGCTCTACAGATGATACAGTCAGTTTGAATGATATATTTGATTTTAAGGGCTTTGATAAAGACAGTGATAATGAGGCTTCCAGAGTATGTATTGATGTGATAAGTTATGGCAGCTATCCTAGTCTAAAGGATGGAAATATAACATTATTCTCCAAGGACAAGGTTATTATCCAGAATATGACTAGGAATATAATTAGAATGAAATTATATGAACTTAATAATCTGGATTTCGAAACCAGGGATAGATGTATTAGTGAGCTTGTGTTCCATAAAAATAATAGGGCGGTTATATTAGAGCTGTTAATAATATTAGGACGCTTTAAAAACCTAACTAGTTATCAGCTTTCTTTTATGTGCAGTAAAAAGGAAGATTGCTATGATATCCACAGTATAAGAATTTCGAATATAAAATTTATACATGGGGAAGATGAGGTAATTTTAAAGGAGCTTTTAAATATATATGGAGATAAGGATGGCACAATAGTTGTTAATAATAATTATGAAAAACTATCCTATGACAGAAGATGTATAAAAAATGAAATAATAGACCTGCTTAGATTACATTATCTGGGAGAAAATGCTATAAATGATATAACAAATGATGCTGATAGAAATAAAATCCTTGATATGAAAAGACTTGCTACTAAGGAGGAATGGCGAGAGGTTATTAGTAAAATAAGCAATCTTAAAAGACATGACATAATTAGGAACATAACCACAAAAAATATGGAATATTTAAAGATAACCAACCTTTTTTCTAATCAAGTAAATTACAGAAATATATACAAGATATTAAGACAGATACCAGATGACAGCTTTTCAGCTACTGTGGGAGATAGAAAAAAGAAAGCAATAGCAAAGGCATGTAATATATATGAATATTGGTGCTTGGTAAAGATATTATGGATTTTTATAAAAGAGTACGGATTTTGTTTAGTGGATGAAGCTGGAAAAGATCTAAATAATAAAAATTCCGAAGCCATGATTAAAAAGCTTATAAAGAGCTATTTTAATAATCCGGAGGTGGCCAGTAATGAGATAAACAGTGTGGGTAATTTTAAGCCTTTAAGTCAGGTTGAAGCTGAACTAAGAGACATTTTAGAAAATGCGAATCAAAATGCTGGGGATTACGTAAGGCACAATATAAAACACCTTATGAAGGATTCTGTAAATAATATGGGCAAGATGTCAGATACGATAGATAGAATCGATTTTAGAAAAAAGGATCCTGACTACATAGAAGATACAATAAGAAGAATGATGGAGCTTTGTGTTGAACCAACAGGACTTATGTTTAAGCTAAGGAGAACATTTAAAAAGCGCTTGGGCGGTTATAATTTAAATTATAAAAATGTCCAGGATACAATGGAGGTTAGCTTAATATATCAGGGTGAATTACAAAGGAAAAGTAGTGATGATGAGATTTATCGTCCTGATTTTATGATGAGAATCAATTATGATGAGAACTATTATAAGCTGTTAGATAATAATAGACAAAATCATACAACCAGAATAAAGCAAAAGGTATTTGTGTTCGATGCAAAATACAGAGATTATAGCAGGCAGGGACTATCTGTTTGGTGTAAAACCTTATATGAGGTTGCCGCGTATAAGTATATGGCAGATGCAAAGGATGTGGATGGTGCGTACATTCTTCAGTCTGATGTGGGAGGTAGAAATCTTGGTAAGCTACTTACCATGAGGGAGTTTGACTCACGTATCAAAACATGCGAGTACTATGGTTTTCATCAGTATGAGCTTTTAAGTACCATAGGCAAAGAGTACTTTAGGGATTATACACCAGAGCAAAAAATGGCCATAGTAGATAAATTTAAATGCAACTCAGGCTTCACAGATGGAACTATAGGGGCTGTAGGCTTTCTGCCTTACAAGACGGAGTATTTTAAAAATCTTATAAGGATGCTTATGGAGAGGTTTGTTATATCTGAGGAGGTATATGAAAGAGGCTATAACAAAAGAAAAGGATTATTGGAAAATCAAAAAATACGTATATATCCTATGTATAGGAATGAGAATAACCAATATGTAAGAAAAACCGATAGCCTAACAAGGAAGCCGAAGGATAATCAGGATTATACAGATAATAAAAACTATAAAAAGATACGAAGAGCACTAAATCTAGAAACATGGATAGACCTTAGCAAAGGCACAGAAAGTGAGTATACGTATATAAGCTGGTTAGAAAAAGGTGTGGATGTAGGAGCTAGGGTACGCCTGATTCAAAGCATAAAACGTAATGATAATGATGATAGCTTGGAGTATCCACCAGATGAACGTGGCTTTGAACATTATATGAGTGAAACTAATCAAAGCCCTGAGGAAGCATTTATGGATATCTATGATGTTGGTATGCGTCAGGAAAAGGATGATCCTCAACCACCACTTTTTTGTTGGATGTGTGGGGGAGATAATTTTGTATTTACTCTGGATAATTTTAAAGGTTATGTGGGAGAACCATATATATGTACCAATCCTTTGTGCAAGGATCCGTTTATGATAAAATCCTGGTGTGCAACTTTTGAAACACATCCTATGGTAAAGCATTATAGATTTACATATAATTTTAAGACGTATAGAGGAACAATGTATCATGTATGTCCGAGATGTCACAATGGACTGTAATATATTAAAATCTTATCTTTTCTAACCGAGAAAAAGGTGTTATAATAGCAGCTAGTAAAAAACGATTCCTTGATTGTGGCCTGATATGAATTGGGCATATACTAATTGAGGTATAATACAAATTATAATATAAGAACAATGATATTAGAAAAGATAATATACTAGAAAGGGTAGTGGGTTATGGAATTTATTATTATATTTGGTGGCATAGTTGGTATAGCTATAATAACAGCATTGGTTGCATCAATCGCCACTGTGACATCAGTATCAGCCTTTAAGAATTTGAAGGATGATGATTCAGAGGAATAAAGTTTGTAGATATTTTAAGACTACACTTCATTGATTATGAGGTGTAGTCTTTTTTTATTTTAACAAAACTTAAACATTTTAGAAAACATTTGAAAACAACAGATAAGTATTATAGGCACATAAGATAAAACAAAAAAGGAGAGAGAAGATATGTCAGTAAAGGAATTTTTTAAGAATGCATTTGAGGATATGAAGGAGAGCACAAAGGCACAGCATGAGGTGGATAAGGCAAACTTTGCAGCAGCTAAGGCCCAGTCCAAGGCTCAGTGGGAGGAAGCTAAGGCTATGGGTGACCCTGCCAGACGCAAGGAGGTTTTTCAGGCACAGCGTGATAAGCAAATAGCTGAGGCTAATGCTCGTAAGGCAGAGGCACAGGCTAGAATAGATGCAGTTAAAGGAAAAAATAAATATGAAATAAGTGATTAGTGGAAGTATATGCTAATCCCAAGATAATATAAAGAAGGATAAGGAGATAATTACTATGGATAGAAACGAGCAGGATTTTTTAGTACAGAAAATTAGAACACAGTACACAGAGAAGGAGCACACAGAGCTTGACGAGCTTAAGAAGTTAGATAGCAAGGTTAAGAAGCCAGCAAATACATTTGGATATGTATTCGGAACTATATCAGCTCTTGTTATGGGAAGTGGTATGAGTCTTGTGATGACTGATATTGGTTCAAAGATAGGTATAGAGGATGGTATGGTTCCTGGTATTGTAATAGGATGCGTGGGACTTGTGATGGCTCTAGCAAATTACCCTATATATAAGAAGATTCTTGGTAATCGTCGCAAGCAGTATGCTGATCAAATTATTGCATTAAGTGATAAGCTGATAAGCGATAAATAAATTTTGATATAAAGCTGGCGTCAGTATAAGCGCTAGCTTTATTTTTGCTAAAATGAAAATACAAACAAAACTTTAACAATTCGGTGTTATAATACCCTTAGTATGATGGAATTTATCTATTAATGGGAGGTAACTCATGTTTAAAATATTAGTAGTTGAGGACGACAAGGAGCTTAACAAAACAGTCTGTTCTTTCTTAAATCACAGTGGTTATGAGGCTGTAGGTTGTATTAATGCAAATGATGCCTATGATGCTTTATATGAGAATATGTTTGATATGATAGTATCTGATATTATGATGCCGGGTGTGGATGGTTTTGAGTTTGCGGAGAGTGTTAGGGAGATTAATCAGGAGATTCCTATACTTTTTATGACTGCTAGGGACGATATTGCATCTAAGCAGAGAGGTTTTAGAATAGGTGTGGATGATTATATGGTTAAGCCTATAGATCTGGATGAGCTGTTCCTTCGTATAGGGGCATTGCTTAGACGTGCCAAGATTGCTGCCTCAAGAAAGCTGGAGATAGGAAGCTTTGTTATGGATGCAGACGAGCACACTGCTTATCTGGATGAGGTGGAGATAAACCTTACCAATCGTGAGTTTAGCATATTATATAAGCTGCTTTCGTATCCTAAGAAAACCTTTACCAGAACTCAGCTTATGGACGAATTTTGGGATGCGGATACAGAGACAGCACCAAGAGCAGTGGATGTTTACATGACTAAGCTTCGTCAGAAGCTATCTAAGTGTGAAGACTTTGAGATAGTGACAGTTCATGGCTTAGGCTATAAGGTGGTGATTCGATGAAGCAGGAAAGTAAGGTAAGGACAGTACTAAGACTGATTAACAATTATCTGGTGTTTTTCCTTATGGTTGCATTCGTAATTACTTGTTGTATGACGTTGTTTATAACTACATTGTCAAAATCCTTGGGTGTGGATTTTACAGCGGAAAATATTACTGTTGCAGCTAAGCTTACCTTCGGAAATGTAATGTTACTTAGTCTCATCTTTACTATTATAGATGCAGCTAGAAGAAGAGCCACAGTGGAGGTGCCTGTAAGAAAAATTCTTAAGGCAGCAGAGCAGATAATGCAGGGTGATTTTTCTGTTAGGATAAGTCCTATTGGGAAGCTGGGACAGTACAATGAATTCGATGAGATAATTAATTGCTTTAATAAGCTGGCTCAGGAGCTAGGAAGTGTGGAAACCCTGCGTACAGACTTTATCGCAAATGTATCCCACGAGATGAAGACACCTCTTGCAGTTATGCAAAATTATGGAACTCTACTTCAGGCGCCAGGGTTATCAGAAGAGCAGAGAATGGAGTATGCCAAGGGAGTTACTGATGGTGCCAGACGTATGGCGGACATGATGACCAATATTCTTAAGCTTAACCGTCTGGAGAACCAGCAGATATTTCCACAGGCAGAAGTATTTGATTTGGGCGAGCAGCTGTGTGAATGTTTGCTACAGTTTGAGAATGTGTGGGAACAAAATAATATAGAAATAGTGACAGATATTCAGGATGAAGTTAAGGTTAAGGGAGATCAGGAGCTACTTAGCCTAGTGTGGAATAACCTGCTATCTAACGCGTTTAAATTTACAGAGCCAGGTGGTTGGATTACAGTAAGCCTTAAGGAAGAGGCAGGTCAGGCAGTAGTTAAAATTCAGGACACTGGCTGTGGCATGACCCCCGAGGTGGGTGCTCATATATTTGAGAAGTTCTATCAGGGAGATACTTCACACTCAGTGCAGGGTAACGGTTTAGGTCTTGCTTTAGTTAAACGAGTAGTGGATATAACTCAAGGAGAAATCGGGGTGGAAAGTACCCTTGATAAGGGAAGTACATTTACAGTAAAGCTTAGGAGTATGTAGGATGGATTGGAAGAAGCTTGGAAAGAGACTATTATTTCCACCGGTGTGGGCGGTAGTGCTACTGACTGTTGCTAGTACTATAGCTTTGATAGGTGTTTTTCTAAAGGGGCTTGAGACAGCAATCATAGCTTATGTTGTTTATGTTGTAGCATTTTACACCTTGGTAACAGTTTGTGCTTACTGTATAGTATATCTGCCAGGATATATAAGACAGACCAGAGAAAAAATAAATGATAATTCTCTGGGACACAGGATGCTGAGTGAGGCAAGCTTCAGGACACATATTTCGCTGTATTTGTCACTCTGTGCCAACCTCTTATACGTTGGACTTAATATATTTTTCTATGTTGAAAATCATTCTATGTGGTTTGTAATACTTGCTGTATACTATACCATTTTAGTAATTGTAAGATTGATACTGGCAAAGTATGTTAGGAAGGATTCTAATGGGACAAATCAGTTAAGGGAGCTAAAGCTAAATATACTGTGCTCAGGAATTCTGCTTACCCTGAATATCGTGTTGTCTGGTGCAGTGCTGATGATTCTATATCAGGATAAGGGCTTTACTTACAATGGAATTTTAATATATGTTATGGCACTATATACATTTTACACAACCATACATGCTATAGTAACTCTGGTAAAATATCGAAGGTTAAATAGGCCGGTTATGACCACAGTAAGAGCTATACAGCTTTTTGCAGCATTAGTTTCTATGCTGTCCCTTGAGACAGCTATGTTTGAAGAGTTTGGACAGGATATGACTACCTGGAGCAAGAGACTTTTTATAATGCTAACAGGGGCAGGAATAAGTATTACAGTTTTGATAATGTCAATTTATATGATTGTAAAATCAGTTAAAACTATAAAAAATATAAAGGAGTAGACTAATAGATTATATGGATATGAATGTTAATGATAAGAATATTTTAAATGATACAGTAACGAAAGATAATGTATCTAAGGAGAGTTTCAACTATACATATTCTGCCCAGCAGCAGGAGGAGGTAGAAGCAATCAGGAAGAAATATCTCCCAACACAGGATACCTCAGAGGACAAGATGGAACAGCTTAGAAGATTAGACCAACAGGTTACCAGCAAGGCAACCATGATGTCCATCATAGTTGGTGTAGTTGGAGCACTTATAATGGGCACAGGCATGAGCCTTGCTATGACTGATATAGGAAGCTATCTTGGAATGAGAGGAAATGTAGGATTAATAGTTGGTATAGTAATCGGTGTTATAGGTATGGTGGTGCTTGGAGTGGCATATCCACTTTATAATAAAACTCTAAAAGAAGAGAGGGAGAAAATTGCACCGGAGATAATTAGGCTTAGTGATGAGTTGATGAAGTAGATTTTAATTATATCATAATTATTTTAATTTAATCATTTAATTGTAAAATGATTAAATTAAAAAAGTTCCTGACAGATATTGTCAGGAACTTTTTTGCGCAAATTCCCTACAAAAAATATCCCTAAAGCTCACCTTATCAGTTGAATTCTATTGCTTTAGTGTGCTATACTATACGTTAAGATTTTATTCTGGTGTAGCTGTGTCTACACCTAATCAAAAGGAGTGATGCTATGGCAAAAGTCAAACAACCCAAAAAGGTTAAGGAACCAAAGCTTCCAAAACAGCCTGTCCCACCATTAGAGGATAAAGCTACTAAGAAGGAGCGAAAAAAGGCTCTTAAGAAAGAGAAAAAGCTTACCAAGAAGGTGGCCAAGCAGCTAAAGAAGGAGAACAAGCTTCTTAACAAAAGATTAGCCAGAAGGCTAGGCACAATTGCCGTATTACTCTGTATTATTTCATCGGTGCTTGATATTGTGGAGCGTAATCGTGAAGCATAGGTTATAGAACATAAACAAACACAGATGACATATATAAAAATTTAAAATGTGTAAAAAAAGAAAGGAACTAAACAAATGAACAATTTTGACGCATTACTTGAGAAGATTTCTTCATGTAGCAAGAAGAAGGTTGCTGTTGCAGTAGCACAGGACGACGCTGTACTTGAGGCAGTACAGGCAGCTAAGGAGAGAAACATCGCTGATGCTATCTTAGTTGGTGATGAGGACAAGATTAAGGAGGTTGCTGCATCACTTAACATGAGCTTAGAGGGCTATGAGATCATTGATGTTAAGGATAACACAGAGGCAGCTTTAACTGCAGTTAAGCTTGTACATGATGGTAAGGCTGATATGTATATGAAGGGTCTTATAGATACAAAGGGCTTCCTTAAGAGCGTCCTTGACAAGGAGGTTGGTCTTAGAACAGGTAAGCCACTTTCACACGTTGCACTTTTCGAGGTAGAGGGCTTAGAGAAGATGCTTTACCTTACAGACGTTGCATTTATCCCATATCCAACTCTTGAGGACAAGGTTGGTATTATTGAGAATACAGTTGAAGTTGCTCACGCATGTGGCGTTGAGTGCCCTAAGGTTGCACCTCTTGCAGCAGTTGAGGTTGTTAACCCTAAGATGCCTGCTACTGTTGAGGCAGCAGAGCTTATGAAGATGAATGAGGAAGGCAAGATTACAGGATGTATCGTAGATGGACCACTTTCTATGGATCTTGCTATTGACCCTGAGGCAGCTAGACATAAGGGTGCTACAGATAGAAAGATTGTTGGTGATGCAGATATCCTTCTCTTCCCAGACATTCACGCAGGTAACCTTGTATATAAGGTTCTTGTACATACTGCAAATGTTAAGAACGGTTGTATCCTTACTGGTACAAAGGCACCGGTTATCCTTACTTCACGTTCAGATTCATTTGAGACTAAGGTTAATTCTATTGCACTTGCAGCTATCGTTGCAGAGTCTATGGCTAAGAATAACTAATTGTGTACAATAAAAATGTATGTGACATGCGTATATTGTATAGAGATGTGCTAAGTGGTCATATACATCAATGTATTTTGAATAGATTAGAAGAATAGATAAAATGGAGGAATATAAAAATGGGTTATAAGTCACTTATTATCAATCCTGGTTCAACTTCAACTAAGATTGCAGTTTTCGAGGATGAGACATTAGTATTTGATCAGACACTTAGACATGCTACTGAGGTTATTGAGAAGTATGATTCAGTAGTAGCTCAGAAGGACTTCCGTAAGGAGGTTATCGCATCAGTTTTAGAGGAGAATAACTTCGATGTTAAGACCTTAGACGTTATCGTTGGCAGAGGTGGATTCCTTAGACCAATTCCAAGTGGTACTTATGAGTGTACAGATGCACTTATTAAGGATCTTAAGGAGGCTAAGAAGGAGCACGCATCTAACCTTGGTGGTATCATCGCTAGAGAGATGGCTGACGAGCTTGGTATTCCAGCTTACATAGTTGACCCAGTTGTAGTTGATGAGATGGATGATGTAGCTAGAATTTCTGGACATCCAGAGCTTCCAAGAACAAGTGTATTCCACGCACTTAACCAGAAGGCAGTTGCCAAGAGATACGCTAAGGAGTCTGGTATTAAGTATGAAGACCTTAATCTTATCGTAGTTCATATGGGTGGCGGTGTTTCTGTTGGTGCTCATAAGGGCGGTAGAATTATCGACGTATTTAACGCACTTGATGGTGACGGTGCATTTTCACCAGAGAGAGCTGGAGCAGTTCCAGCAGGTGAGCTTGTAAGACTTTGCTACTCAGGTAAGTACACAGAGAAGGAAATGATTAAGCAGTTAGTTGGTAAGGCTGGTTACAACGCATACCTTGGAACTAACGATGCAAGAGATGTTGAGAAGGCTGTAAAAGAGGGCGACGAGAAGGCAACTCTTATCTACAATGCATTTGTATATCAGGTTGCAAAGGATATCGGAGCTCAGGCTACAGTATTAAATGGTAAGGTTGACCGAATCATCTTCACAGGTGGTATCGCATACCAGAAGAGCCTCATTGAGGATATGGAGAAGAAGGTTGGATTTATCGCTCCATTTACAGTATATCCAGGTGAGGATGAGATGTTAGCTCTCTGCCAGGGTGCTCTTAGAGTATTAAACGGAGAAGAGGAAGCTCAGATTTATTAATTAATTCTTAGGAATAAACTAGAATTATTACTTATATGAGTTTTTCAAATATATATTATTAAGGAGGAAATGTGATGGATAACAACATGAATAATCAGCAGCCACAGGCAGATGTACAGCCACAGATGTCTCAGCCACAGCCGGATACACAGTCTGTTCAGCCACAGGATAATCAGTATGCACAGTATGGTCAGCAGCAGTATAATCAGCAGGTGTACGGCCAGCAGGCATATGGTCAGCCACAGGCACAGTACGGTCAGCAGGCGTATGGTCAGCCACAGGCACAGTATGGTCAGCAGGCATACGGTCAGCCACAGCAGTATAATCAGCAGGCGTATGGCCAGCCAATGGGTATGCAGAATCAGGGAATGTACAATCAGTATGGTCAGCCTGTAAAGCCTGCAAAGCAGGGCCCTTCTGCTATGGATAAGTTTAAGGGTAAGGTTGGCTCTATAAAGGGAGACTTTAATTCCAGAGCAGGACAGATTGGTTTAGGTCTTTGGTGCTTACTTGGACTTATCGGTGCTATGCTTCTTGTGTTTGCTCCATTTATGAACTTTGCATCAATTCACTACAGTGAGAAGGTTCAGGGTATTAAGATTAGCGTAGCTGATGGATTTAATATGTTTGAGCTTTACAAGATTAGCCATAGTGTTGATAACGTAATCGACGAAGCTAATGATGAGTATGATGCGGATGTAGATAAAGATGATATAACAGATATCATGGAAGATTATGAGGATGAAATCGCTGAAATGATAGAGGATGAAACAGATGTTAAGGTGGATGAGAAGCCAATTTATGAGGCAATGGGAACAGCTCACCTTGCAGTAAGAGGTCACCTTCCACTTATGCTTTCACCTTGGTTAATCATTATCTCAGGTATCTTATTATTTATTACAACTATAACAAGAGACAAGATTATGAAGATAGTATTCTCAGCTATCCCACTTGTATGTCTTTTATGGTTAATGCTTTGCTCAAGTCATTTCTTCACAATTATGGGAATTGGAGCATGGGCACTTATTATTGGACCAGCACTTGGAATTACCAGTGCACTTAAGGATAACTAACTTCTGTGAATTATTCTAATGATGGGGAAATCATCAGAATAAGATATAGCAGGGGGATTTATTATAAGGAGGATTATTATGGATAATTTTAACAATGGTAATGATATGCCAGAAGATGTTACAACTATGGTAGATAATATCGTTAGCCAGGATCCGGCAGCAGATTTGTCAAATCAGATAAATCAGGATTTACAAGCTGCTAATGAGCAGCCAGCAGGTAGTGTGGTACAGCCATTTGCGCCACAGCAGCCAGTAGGAAATGTGGTACAGCCATTTGCACCACAGCAGCCAGCCAGTGAGCAGCCACAGATGGATGGTATGCCACAGCAGCCACAGTTTGGTCAGCCACAGATGGGTGGTATGCCACAGCAGCCACAGTTTGGTCAGCCACAGATGGGCGGTATGAACCAGCAGCCACAATTTGGTCAGCCACAGATGGGCGGTATGCCACAGCAGCCACAGTTTGGTCAGCCACAGATGGGCGGTATGAACCAGCAGCCACAGTTTGGTCAGCCACAGATGGGTGGTATGAATCAGCAACCATACAATATGCCACCACAGGGTGGTAAGCCACCTAAGAAGGCAAAGAAGCCTTTATCAAAGGGTGCTATTGGCGGAATTATAGGTGGAGGAGTTGCATTAATAGCTCTTATTGTATGCGCTATTATTTTCATTCCAAAGCTTTTCCCAACAGATAAGGAGGTTGTAGTAGATGCATTTGAGGCAACCTTCGGTGTAGAGACAGAGGCTGAGGCAGATGATTTCCTTGGCTCTCAGGATATTGTAGATAAGTTCGCAACAACAGGTGGAGTCAGAGAGGTTTCATTTGAGGTGACAGCTGATTCTATGGGCGAGGTGTCTACTGTAAATGCAGGTTTCGTGGAGTCAATTGATGTAGCTAACAAGCTTGCTAATTCTAAGTGGACTATCGGAATGAATGGTAGTGATTTTATCGTGGCTAACTTAGTTATCGATGAGAATAATACTTACTTCCAGCTTCCTGAGATGATTAATGGATATTTCTCACTTCCTAACGAGAATATTTTCCAGGCTCTTGAGAATTCTGAGCTTGGTCAGGCTATGGGTCTTACAGGTATGCCAGAGTTTAACATGGCAGATTTATATTTTAACCTTGCAACCTCTAATACTGCTACAGAGCTTAACGGTGAGTATGTTGCCATCGTTGAGAAGCTTTGGGATAGTATCACATACGAGAAGCAGGGTAAGGCAAAGGTTGATGTTAATGGTAAGACAGTTACTACTAAGGAGTACTTTATAACTGTTCCTGAGCAGGCTATGAAGGATGCTATTACAGAGATTTGGGATGCAGCAATTGCAGAGATAGCAGCTGATCCTGCTATGCTTGAAGAGATGGGAATGGACGCAGCTACATTTGAGTCTACTATGAGTAGCTACTCAGGTATTCTTACAAGCTTAATTCAGGGAGACCTTGTAATTAAGGTTTATATTAAGGATGATGAGATTGTTAAGATTACATCTGATAATAGCATAAGCTTATACGGTGCTTCTATCTCTTACGATGCTTTCCTTGATGTAGATGATGAAAATGTATCAGGTGCATTTGATATCACTGCTATGGATGAGACTATTGGTATTAAGTTTAATGTAGCAAATTATGATACTGCTCCTAATGGTAAGCTTTCTGTAACTGCTGCAGGTGAGACTGTTGATGTTAACTTCAGTGGTACAGTAACTGAGACTGATGCAGCTGCAAGCTGTGATTTAAGCTTTGATGTAGTATATAACGGAACTACTTATGTAGATGGTACTTCAAAGGTTAGTGTTGATAATAACGCTCATTCAATGGATGGTAGCGTAGTTGTTAACATCGCAGACGCAGGACAGCTTCAGGTTAATTATGCAGGTGGATTTAAGGATGTAAACAAGGGTGTTGGATACACTATGGAGCTTACTAAGTGTGAGATTTTAGCTGATGGCCAGCAGATGATGAATATGACTGGTAAGGTTAAGGTTGATACTTCAACTCATGAAGCTACAGGAATCGACACTAATCTCCCTGTATATGATGTAACTACTTTAACAGAGGAAGCATTTAACGATATTATGGCTCTTGAAGAAAACTCAGTTCTTTTAGAGAGCTGGAGCAATGCTCATGCTGATCTTTTCGGTTCAATGTTTGAGGAGCCAGAAGAGCCTGCAGAACCAACTGAACCAGCTGAGCCGGTAGAGTCAGATATGATTCTTGAGGCAAATGGAAAGTCAGTTGAAATTCTTGGAACTATCGATGGCTTTGCATTAGACAGTGTATCAGATTGGTACATCTCATACTCAACTGAGGAGTGGTCTTATATAGAGTACTCATTAAATGAGGGCTTCTCAGCTGCAGAGAGCACAGACTTTATCTATGTTCCAGATGAGGGTGTCATAGCTGAAGAGTTAAACCAGACTATGGATTACAACGGAGAGACAATCTATTACTCATACGTTAAGTACAATGATTTTGGATATGATTTCTCAAGCTATGTATTTGCTAAGGATATAGCAGATGGTGTTACTATGGTAGTTAACGTTGGAATTTACGACGAGGATGAGCCAGTAGAGTACACTAAGGAGATGCTTGTTGAGGCAATTGATAATAAGTATTTCTCTATAAAGTAATAATAATTTAAATATTTCGTACACCCTTGCAGGGGAGTCTGCAGGGGTGTATTTTTATGAGAAATTAATATATATGATTAGCATTTTACATTTGATGAATATGTGTTAGAATATGTTACGTATATTGTAAAAGCAATAAGTATATTGTTTTGGTTATGTTACTATATAGATATAAGATATATAATTTACAAGGAGGATTAATATGGATTACAGATACACAGGACAAAATAATATGTATCAGCCAGGGCAGCAGTTTGAGCAATCGGGACAGACTCAGTCTAATGATATACAGTATAATTTTGGACAGCAGAGCTATGTTAGACAGGATTTTCAGCAGGGGAATGTTAATCAGCAGTTTGGTCAGACAAACGGATATTATTCATATGCACAGAAGGATAATTCCTTTCCTATGGTAAACTTAATTGTGTCTGTAGCAGGACTTGCATTTATGGCATTTTTGTTTTACATGATGGTAACCTCAAGCTGGGGATTTTTGTATAAGGTACTTATTTGGATACTCTTTGATGGAATAGTCAGTCTTCAGGTTTTGATGCTTGCTCTTGCTATGGGTAAGAGAGATAAAAACCCTGGTATGGATTTTAAGCCGGCTATTAGATTTAACATATTTATGCTTGTTCTGTACGGTATAGGCTTTATAGCATATCATGTATATTTCATAGTGCTAATTGTGAACTTTTTCAAGGGGTTAGGAGCCGTGTGGGCATAGTTTAGGAAAGCAGGTTTATTATGGATAAGGTTAGTCTAAAAGAGATAGTTATAAAAGGAAAATGTATAAAAAGTGGGAACAGACCATTAGTTTGTGTGCCACTTATGGGCCATAGTGAAAATGATATCTTAGAGCATGCCAGAAGAATATTAGACAAGGCAAAATGCTGTTCTATAGATATAGTGGAATTCAGAGCAGATTATTATAATGATATTCAGGACCTTACTAAGCTAGGGGACTTGGTAACTAAGCTTCGGGAGCTTTTTGAGGATAAGATATTTTTGTTCACAATTAGAAGTCCAAAGGAAGGTGGCGAAAAGAGAGAGTATGAGCCACACACCATAGAAGAAATTAATAGATTTATCATAGATAATAAGCTGGCAGATATGGTGGATGTGGAGCTTTATTCTGTGGAAGGGGAGGAGTCCTCGCTTATTTCTCTCGCCAAGGAAAGAGATGTTAAGATTATAATGTCTAACCATGATTTTGAGAAAACTCCGGCTAAGGAGGACATGGTTAGTCGACTTGTCAGGATGCAGCAGCTAGGTGCAGACATAGCGAAGCTTGCTGTTATGCCAAACTCTAAGGATGACCTTAATACACTACTTACAGCAACTATGGAAATGAATGTAAGTCACGGAGACACACCTATAGTAACTATGTCTATGGGTGAGATAGGAGCCTTTAGCAGAATTGCGGGAGAGGTGTACGGAAGTGCATTTACCTTTGGCGCAGTGGGAGAGGTATCAGCTCCGGGACAGCTTGGTGTTGAAGAGCTTAATAATATGCTTGATATGATACACAGGAATTGTGTGTAGCTTCTAAGGATAAGACTTGTTTATTAAGGTAAAAAATACAGCAAAAAAGGCGCCATATGGCGCTTTTTTTATTTATTCTTCTGGCTTAGCTGGAATTTCTACATCCATAGGGAACTTAACACCCCAGGTTCTTCTAAGACCATCGCATATTCTCATAATTCTTAAGGTTTCCTGATGACTCATTTCTTTGCACTGATTTTCGCCAACAATTATGGCATCTCTTGCAGCTAAGAATTCATACTCATAACCGCTTATCTGTCTATCAGGCTTTTTAGCCTCGAATACCAGCTTGTGGTCACTATGATATATTCTAAAGGCCTCAGGATTATTAATATTATCTATCTCTATATATCCCTTGTCACCATATATGCGTGCATTGTTATCAGGCTGATACATCATAGTTGTGAACAAGCTTGCGCTGATTGCTCCCTTATAATGCATTAATATAGTGCTTTGTCCATCTACTCCAGTTTCCAGCTTAGCACATGATGAGGTGATTGACATAGGCTCAGGACCAAAAAGCATAGATGCAAGGTTAATAGGATATACACCCAAATCGAGGAGTGCGCCACCTGCAAGCTCTGGGCTTAGAATACGTGCCTTGGTTCTAAGGTCGTAGCCGAGAGAGCATGTAAGATTAGTAACACGTCCGATAACTCCCTGCTGTAGCTGCTGTAACAGCATCTGGTACATAGGAAGGAAACGAACCCACATAGCCTCGCCACAGAAAATATTCTTCTCTTCAGACATATTCAAAATCTCAGCAGTGGTTACACTGTCATATGAAAATGCCTTTTCTACTAAAACAGGCTTTCCTGCCTCAAGACACATCTTAGCCTGTGCAGCGTGCTCAGAATGTGGTGTTGCGATGTAAATAAGCTCAACATCAGGATCGTTAACAAGCTCCTCGTAGGAACCATATCTCTTCTCTATATTGTACTTGTCACCAAATTCATTCGCCTTATTAATATCTCTTGAAGCGATAGCATAAGGTGTAAACTGATTAAGCTGATTTAATGTATCTGCAACAACTCCGGCTATCTTACCGGCACCCATAATACCAACTCTAAAATCTAACATATTGTATAATCTCCTTTATATAAGTATCTTATAAATGTAAACTGAATATAGATTAAAGCCACAAGAATATAGCTTTATATTATTTAAAAAATTAAGTCCACAATATAGCTATTATAAGATATATTTGTTCATTCTTCAACAAAAAATAGTGTTGCATATTGCAAATGCATATTAGAAAAAGAAAAAAACAATTGATGGAATATAAAAAATGTAAATTGTAAGTAAAATATCATTAAAAATATTAAAGAAAGCTTATATAGTATAGGAAATATTGACATTTCAAGCACTTTTAGGATATACTAGAAACTTGGTGGAGTATATGTGCTGATAACTTTCATTCAGTAGCCAAAATAACAGATGATTTAGATTCTAAGCGGTTGTGAAAGTAACTATCTTGATAAGGCTTAGGATGGATTTCCATAATGCTTTGTTATATTGGCTACTGTATGAAATATCACATAACTTTAATATATATAGAAAGGAATTTTTGAATATGTACGAAAAGGTTTCTACAAAGCTCAACTTTGTTGAGAGAGAACAGAAGGTACTTGATTTCTGGAAGGAAAACAAGGTATTCGAGAAGAGTATTGAAGAGAAGCAGGATCTTCCAACATATACATTTTATGATGGACCTCCTACTGCAAATGGTACACCTCATATAGGTCATGTACTTACTAGAGTTATCAAGGATATGATTCCTAGATACCAGACTATGAAGGGCCACAAGATTATACGTAAGGCTGGATGGGATACTCACGGTCTTCCTGTAGAGCTTGAGGTTGAGAAGCTTCTTGGAATAGATGGAAAGGATCAGATTGAGGCTTACGGCTTAGATCCATTTATCACTAAGTGTAAGGAATCAGTTTGGAAATACAAGGGTATGTGGGAGGAGTTCTCCGGCAAGGTTGGTTTCTGGGCTGATATGGATGATCCATATGTTACCTACCACAACAACTTCATCGAGTCTGAGTGGTGGGCATTGAAGAATATCTGGGATCAGGGACTTCTTTATAAGGGCTTTAAGATAGTTCCTTACTGTCCACGTTGTGGTACACCTCTTTCAAGTCACGAGGTAGCACAGGGCTATAAGACTGTTAAGGAGCGTTCAGCAGTTGTTAGATTTAGAGTGGTTGGTGAGGATGCTTACTTCCTTGCTTGGACAACTACTCCTTGGACACTTCCAAGTAATGTGGCACTTTGCGTTAACCCAGATGAGACATACTGCAAGGTTAAGGCAGCAGACGGAAATGTTTATTATATGGCAGAGGCTCTTCTTGACAAGGTACTTGTCGGCTTAGCTAAGGAAGATGAGAAGGCTTACGAGGTTCTTGAATCATACAAGGGTACTGATCTTGAAAGAAAGGAGTACGAGCCACTTTTTGCATGTACTAAGGAGGCTGTTGCTAAGCAGAGCCAGAAGGGGCACTATATTACCTGTGATAATTATGTAACTATGACAGATGGTACCGGTATCGTTCATATTGCACCTGCATTTGGTGAGGATGATGCTCAGGTTGGTAGAAAGTACGACCTTCCATTTGTACAGATGGTTAACGGTAAGGGTGAGATGACTGAGGATACTCCTTACGCTGGTAAGTTCGTTAAGGACGCTGACAAGGATATCTTAGTTGACCTTGACAAGGATGGACTTTTATTAGAGGCTCCTAAGTTTGAGCACGAGTATCCATTCTGTTGGAGATGTGATACTCCACTTATCTACTATGCTAGAGATACTTGGTTCATCAAGATGACAGCAGTTAGAGATAAGCTGGTTAAGAATAACAATACTGTAAATTGGATTCCTGAGGGTATCGGTAAGGGAAGATTCGGAGCTTGGCTTGAGAATGTTCAGGATTGGGGTCTTTCAAGAAACCGTTACTGGGGTACTCCTCTTAATATCTGGGAGTGTTCATGTGGTAAGAGACATGCTATCGGTTCTATCGAAGAGCTTAAGAGCATGAGTAATAACTGTCCAGATGAAATCGAGCTTCACCGTCCATACATCGATGATGTAACTCTTGTATGTCCTGACTGTCAGGGCGAGATGAAGAGAGTGCCAGAGGTTATCGACTGTTGGTTCGACTCAGGAGCAATGCCATTTGCACAGTGGCACTATCCATTTGAGAATAAGGAAATTTTCGATGAGAATTTCCCAGCTGACTTTATCTCAGAGGCAGTTGACCAGACTAGAGGTTGGTTCTACTCACTTATGGCTATTTCAACTCTTCTCTTTGACAAGGCACCTTACAAGAACGTAATCGTACTTGGTCACGTACTTGATAAGGACGGACAGAAGATGTCAAAGTCTAAGGGAAATGCAGTAGATCCTATGGATGCTTTAAATTCATATGGCGCAGATGCAATTAGATGGTACTTCTATTCTAACTCAGCTCCATGGCTTCCTAACAGATTCCACGAGGACGCAGTTCTTGAGGGACAGAGAAAGTTCATGGGAACACTTTGGAATACCTATGCATTCTATGTGCTTTATGCAAATATTGATAAGTTTAACCCAACTGAGTATAAGCTTGAATACGACAAGCTTCCGGTTATGGATAAGTGGCTTCTCTCAAAGCTTAACACTATGGTTAAGACAGTAGATGAGGCGCTTGGCTCATACAAGATTCCAGAGGCAACTAAGGCTCTTGCAGACTTCGTAGATGATATGAGTAACTGGTATGTAAGACGTGGTCGTGAGCGTTACTGGGCTAAGGATATGCCACAGGATAAGATTAACGCATACATGACTCTGTACGAGGCACTTGTTACACTTTGTAAGACAGCTGCCCCTATGATTCCATTTATGACAGAGGATATCTACCAGAACCTTGTAACTCGTTTTGACAAGACTGCTCCTATGTCAATCCACCTTTGCGACTTCCCAGTGGCAAATGAGGCTTACATTGATGCAGACCTTGAGGCAAGCATGGATCAGGTTCTTAAGATTGTAGTATTCGGTCGTGCAGCTCGTAACACAGCTAACATTAAGTCACGTCAGCCAATGGGCAATATGTTCGTTAAGGCTGCAAAGGCTTTAGATGAGTTCTTCGTAGAGATTATCGAAGATGAGCTTAACATTAAGAATGTTACATTTAAGGATGACCTTTCAGACTTTACATCATACAGCTTTAAGCCACAGCTTAGAACAGTAGGTCCTAAGTATGGTAAGCAGCTTGGCGGTATCAGAGAGTACCTTGCAAATGTTGATGGCAATGAGGCTATGGCTACATTAAAGTCAGAGGGCGCTCTTAAGTTCGATGTGGCTGGTACAGAAGTAGTACTTGCAGAAGAAGACTTACTTATCGAGACAGCTAAGATGGAGGGCTATGTAACAGAGGGAGATAACTACACAACAGTTGTTATCGATACAACCCTTACTCCAGAGCTTATCGAGGAAGGCTTCGTAAGAGAGATTATCTCCAAGGTTCAGACTATGCGTAAGGACGCAGACTTCAATGTAACTGACAGAATTAAGGTTTATGTTGAGGGCAACGATAAGATTGCTGAAATCATGAACGCTAATGCTGAAGAGATTAAGGAAGTTGTTCTTGCAAATGAGTTCGTAGTTGGCGCTATGGGTGGCGTATCTAAGGACTGGAACGTAAACGGCGAGAAGGTAGTTCTCGGTGTTGAGGTAGTAGGCTAAGAATATCTAGGATAAATCTAAAAAAGGTTGGCACAGCAGAAGTTATAAATATCTTCTGCTGTGCCAGCCTTTTGCTATGTACTCCTGTTTTGGGCATATAGAGAAAAACTTCCCGCCACTGCCCAGAAATTTCCTGAGAACTGCCGGCGTGAGGAAAAACCCGGGCATATAGGAAAAATACCGCCACCACTGCCCAGAAAATTCCTGAGAACTGCCGGCGGGAGTAAAATCCCGGGCATATAGGGAAATTCCTACCGCCATTGCCCGGAAATTTCCTGAGAACTGCCGGCGGGAGCAAAATCTCGGGCATATAGGGAAATTCCTACCGCCACTGCCCAGAAATTTCCTGAGAACTGCCGGCGGGAGTAAAATCCCGGGCATATAGGGAAATTCCAACCGCCACTGCCCAGAAATTTCCTGAGAACTTCCGGCGGGAGTGAAACCCCGGGCATATAGGAAAAATTCTCACCGCCACTGCCCAGAAATTTTCAGAGAACTGCCGGCGGGAGTGAAATCCCGGGCATATAGGGGAATTTCAATCGCTACTGCCCGGAAAAATCCTGAGAACTTCCGGCGTGAGGAAAACCCCGGGCATATAGGAAAAATACCGCCACCACTGCCCGAATCACATAAAATATTGCTCTATTATTTTCTGTACAGCATCTAAGTCTAAAGGATTATCTCCAGTTTCATATGTGGTAATCAGGTTAATAGATGGAATAATACCATATCTAGAATAGGTGTGTAGTTTGGAAAAAGCTTGCCCTGCATATATAGAATCATCCATCATCCCAAAGTGTTCCCAATAGAATATTTCACCTGACCTAGGGTGCATGATAGTGTAGTCTGGATAATAAGTAGTTCCGCCTAAATCTAGTGCGCACTCATACCTGAATGGTATTTTGTTGGCATAAAGCATCATATCAATAAAAGCTTCCGATTTAGACCTAACCATTTTCCCGGAGGTGGTTTTAATAGTCAACTGCTCCGGATACTTTGGGTTTTGCTCGTAAGGTTCGTTCATCCATTTTTCGATCACTTCATCTTTTGGTGTAAAATATGGCAGTAGCAAATCTCGATAGCCAGGTCTGAAGAGTAACTGAGAATTTGAATCATATAAATCATTAGAAGAGTGCTTTAAATAATACTTTATAGCACGTAGTTCTTTGGAAAATTTGTCTAGCTCAGACATGAAATGTCTTTTAATGGCCAGTTTTTCTGCATAAGCTTTTTTCTTTTTTGGAATGTATTCAAGCTGGTTGTTGATGCTAACAAACCACTTAAAAGAATTTCCGTTTTTTGTACATACAAATTTCCCCTCTGGTAGTTTTTTAATTTCCTTATTTAATTTGTTGATTTCATTTTCCAGCCTTTTGCTTTCGGCCAGCATACGTTCGTAAATCGTAGTAAAACCTCCTTTTTGCGACCAGCATAAAACACAAATAAAATCACCTTAGAGTAATTAACAACTTATGTCTGTGATGGTTATTAAATATAATTGTATAAATTGGGATATAGATTGCTTTTGAACTAAAATAATTAAAATGATAAATAAACGATAAATACTATATTTAGCAATCTAAAAACAATGATAAATAGAAAGAGATAAAATGTCAATTGTTTTTGAACCAAGTTGTAAAACTTTTAAATGGACAATAATGAAGGTTGGTGGAATATTTAGAAATGATGTGATAGAATAATAGTTGAAATTTGTTTATAGTTGGAGGAGCAATGAAATATGGGTTTATTTGGTAAAAAATTAAATTATTCACAAAATACAGTAGGAATTATCAAAGGTGTATCAGCTGTAAAAGTGAATAATATGCATCTTCCTTTGGCGGAATATGAAGTGAATGGGGAAACGTACCAAGTAAGAGTGCCATATGATATTGCGGTTGTTATGGAAGCTCACAGTCAAGGGGATAAATCAGTTGTGCGAGCAAACCTGAATTTTGGCAATGCATCATTTAATGGACAAGTAACGGGAATTCAAGGAAGAACTGTACAAATTGCGTATGACCCCGCAAAGCCGGAAAAGGGGAAAGTAATAGGTGTTTTATAAATATGGCAGAGGGAAATCTTGAATTTGATGGGGGTAAACTAATATGAATATTGAATATAAAGACACTCATAATTTTGATTGTGAAGAATTGGAAAGATTGTTTCTTTCTGTGGACTGGTCTTCGGGGCATTTTCCTGATAAACTTGTGGTCGCAACGAAAAACTTTGATACAGTTTATTCCGCTTGGGATGGGAATAAACTCGTTGGAATGATATGTGTTATGGATGACGGAATAATGAATGCCTACGTTCATTATCTTCTTGTTGACCCTAATTATCACGGAAAAACAATTGGAAGAACGCTTGTTAATATGGTAAAAGAAAAGTATAAAGAATATTTGCGAATTGTGGTTGTCGCTTGTAATGATGAACTGCACTTTTACGAAGCGTGTGGCTTTGAGAAAAGCAACGATACCTCGCCGATGTTTATAACATCGTTGTGGACATAAATTAAACAAATTTCAGTCTTACAGAGAGATTGAAAGCACGTATAAATTTGAATTTTCTGTTGAGATGTAGGTAGAAAGGATGTGTGCCATGAATCGTATATATTGGGATATAGATAAGATTTCAATGTTGACAGACCATTTGGATGCGTCCGCACATAGTCATGGCATGATACAGTTTTTTTTATGTTTGGAAGATGAGTTAGAAATTAGCGTAGGCAAAGAAAAGATTATGTGTTCTTGTATTCTGGTAAATAAGAATGTCAGACATTCTTTCAAAGCGAATAGTAAAATTCATTTTACTTGCGTGATAGAACCGGTATCCGATATCGGTATAAAATTGAATTGTATATTGCAAGACAAAGACTATTATATTGTGGATGATAGTAAATCAAATGAACTAAAGAAGATAGCAATGGATATGAGAGATATATTTGATACAGAAACATATAGAAAGTTTATAACTAAAATGTACGAATGCTTTGATATTCCATATTTGAATAAACAATTTGATGATAGAATTTTAACTTTCCTTAAGATGCTTGAACAATGTAGTTGCGAAGAGCATTCGATAGAGGAATATGCTGGAAAATTGTGTATTTCAGCAAGCCGATTATCTCATTTATTTAGTGAACAGGTAGGGATAACGCTTAAAAATTATTTAACACTGCATCAGTTAGAAAGAGCATTTCAAGATTTATTAGCTGGGAAACGGATAACAGAAGCATCATTAAACGCAGGATTTGATTCCCCATCACATTTTGCATCTACAGTAAAACGGATGATGGGACTTCCAGCGAGAAGTACAATAAAAGATAGCGAATTTTTGAAAGTTTATTAGAGGTTTGTTTTCTATAATAGAGCCATGAAAAGAAAGAGAGGCGATATTATGGAGAAACAATATCTTGAAAAGACCCAAATGCTAAATTTCGATATGGAGAGTATACAGACTCTCATAAAAAATCGTAAATGGATAGAATTAAATGAATATAACAAAATTGGTGCAATTTATGATTTTGTAAGAAACGAGATAAGGTTTGGATATAACAGTTCTGATTTACTGACCGCAGAAGAAGTATTAAAAGATGGATACGGGCAATGTAACACAAAAGCAACTTTACTTATGGCGTTGCTACGAAGCGTGGGAATCCCTTGCAGATTACATGGTTCTGAAGTAAGTAAATATTTTCAGCGAGGAGCTACATCATGGCTAATTTCAGTATTGGCTCCGGAACGTATCGTACATACTTGGGTAGAAGTTTTATACATGGGTAATTGGATTGCGCTTGAAGGTGTGATTACAGACGAAAGTTATGTGAGTGCGATAAAGGATAAGCATAAAAATATTAGAGGAGCTTTTGCTAAATATGCGGTGGCTGTATCTAATTTAGAAAGCCTTAATCTTAATTGGCGTGGAGAGGATACGTTTGTACAAAATGATGCTGTAGTTGTGGATTATGGAGTATATGAAAATCCAGATAGCTTCTTTAAACAACATCACCAAACATGGAGTGAATTGAAAAATTTTGCTTATGTGCATTATGGAAGAAAAGTAATGAATAGAAATGTCGATAAAATACGAAAAAGAAATGCGAAACAGAAAGGCAGGTAAATAAAGATGGTACTAGTGATAGAAGCAATTGTGTTATGTATTATTTTTTCGGTTATGGTATATATAATGTCACAAGACCCCTTAAAAACGTTATATAATTATCCACCCAAAATACAAGAACGTGTGAAGTCTTTAGAAATGTACAAGGACAAAATACCTACGACTCAAAAGAAAGTAGCAGTAAAAGTTATCTTTTCGATAATGGTTATTGTGGTTATCAGTCTGATTCTCAGATTTGTAAATGGATATACTACATTTATAGAAGGGTTTGGATATGGATTTCTGCTTTGGACTATTGTTAATATTTATGATGCGGTTGTTATAGATATTTGTTGGTTTTGTCAAAATCCGAGGTTTGTGTTTGAGGGAACAGAGGATATGGTTGCCGAGTACCATGATTATTGGTTTCATATCAAGGAAAGCTTAAAAGGCGAAGTGATTGCACTTGGTGTTTGTATGGTTGTGGGATTAATAATTCAATTTGTGTTGTAGAGTGAAAATTCTTTAGGCTACAATCAATAGCGGTGTAAACGAAAAAGCAGTCTACAGTTAATTATAAACTGCCCTTTCGTTTGCACCGCGTTTGATTTTGCCAAAGTGAACAAAGTCGCGT
>JAGALE010000419.1 GCA_017625335.1 Lachnospiraceae bacterium | reverse complement strand
ATCTAAAACAGGAGAAGAAAAGAAGATTGTAGAATTAGATAAGGATACTGTATGCCATACAATTAATGGTAAACCTGTTAAAGCAAAAACCCTAGGTCAAAAAAAGTATCTAGATGCCATTGATAAAAATATGATAGTTTTTGGTGTTGGTCCAGCAGGAACCGGTAAAACCTACCTAGCCATGGCTAAAGCCATAACCGCATTCAAAAACAACGAGGTTAATCGCATAATCTTAACAAGACCTGCTATAGAAGCAGGAGAAAAGCTTGGATTCCTGCCTGGTGACCTACAAAGTAAGGTTGACCCATATCTAAGACCATTATATGATGCACTCTATGAAATTATGGGTGCTGAATCATTCTTAAAAAATATGGAAAAGGGTCTTATTGAGGTAGCTCCACTTGCCTATATGCGTGGTCGTACATTAGACAATGCATACATCGTATTAGATGAGGCACAGAATACTACACCTGCTCAGATGAAGATGTTTTTAACCAGAATAGGATTTGGTTCAAAGGCAATTATAACAGGTGATTTATCTCAGAAGGATTTACCAAAGGATGCACAATCAGGTCTCGAGGTTGCACTTAAGGTGCTAAATAAAATCGATGATATATCAATTGTTGAATTTTCAAGCGATGATGTAGTAAGGCATCCATTAGTACAAAAAATTGTTAGCGCTTATGAAGCATATGAAGAAAAGCTACAAAGCAAACAGCAAAGACAGACAGCTAAGAAAAACACAACAACCAAAAGAAAACAGTCATAACTTGCTAATAACAAATTAATGTAGTATAATACGAAAGGTGATTTTGGGATGAGTATTTATATAGAAAGTGAATTAGA
This sequence comes from Lachnospiraceae bacterium, assembly GCA_017625335.1. Lineage (GTDB taxonomy): Bacteria > Bacillota > Clostridia > Lachnospirales > Lachnospiraceae > Coprococcus_C. Next base: position 5,808 of record JAGALE010000419.1, on the reverse strand, counting down.
TACTTCAATACCTAAAGCATACGAGGATATTGTTACTGATATTATCAATGCATCAATTGATTTTATGAAATGTCCTTATGAATGCGAAGTCAATGTAATCTTCACAGATAACGATGGTATTAAAGAGATTAATAATCTTCACAGAGGAATTAATTCTCCCACAGATGTGTTATCATTTCCTATGTGCGAATTTGAAGCCTTAGGCGATTTTGACAGTCTTGAAGACAATCCTATAGATTATTTTAATCAGGATTCCGGGGAGCTTATATTAGGAGATATTATTCTTAATATAGACAGAATTAAATCACAGGCGGAAGAATATGGACATACTAAGAGAAGAGAAGCAGCCTTCTTAACCGCTCACAGTATGCTACATCTTTTTGGATACGATCATATTGACGACGAAGAACGTATCATCATGGAACAATTACAAGAAGAAATATTAACTAAGAAAGGATATAGCCGAGATGATCAAAAAGAAATTAGTTAAACTAGCTATTACTACAATTACAGCATCCATGTTACTTTTAACAGGATGTGGTAAGGATAAGGATAAGAACGCAGATGCTACAACAGCAACTGATGCAGTAATTAATATTGAATCTGAAGATACTATGACAGACCCTTCAGATATGACAGTTGTAACAAAGGAAGGATATGTACTTAGTGAGCTTACAGGTGAGTGGATTGACGAGAACTTAAAGAACCAGAGACCACTTTGTATTATGATTAATAACATTATCGATGCCATGCCTCAGTCAGGAATTTCACAGGCTGACTTAACCTATGAGATGATTGTAGAGGGAAGCATAACTAGATATATGTGTGTATTTAAGGATTACAGTAGCTTAGGAAAGCTTGGTCCTGTAAGAAGCTCAAGACATTATTATGTAGAAAAGGCTCATATGCTTGGTGATTTATATGCTCACTATGGTTGGACATCCTTTGCCGAGGAAAAGATTAATGAGCTTGGTGTAAATAATATGAATGGTATCGAAGGTGTTGGTGGTGTTATGTACTACAGAGATGAGTCAAGATACGCTCCACACAATGTATACACTAATGGCGAAATGATTAATGCAGGTATCGATTATATGGGATACAGCAGAGATTACAGTGATGGCTTTAAGAAGTCATTTGCATTTAACCTTGAGGATACTGATCTTAGTGGCGGGACATCAGCTAATAAGGTAACTGTTCCTTTCAATTCATACTATACACCTTGGTTTGAGTATGATGCAGAGGCTAAGCTTTATAAGAGATTCCAGTATGGTGATATGCAGATAGATCAGGAGACAGGAGAGCAGCTTGCGTATAAGAACGTTCTTGCTATTTATGCTCCTTACTCACCAATTCATGATGTACTTCTTCAGATTGATTGGACAGCAGGAGGAAAAGGTTATTATATATCAAATGGACAGGCTGTTTCAATTACTTGGAAAAACGAAGAGGGTGTTGTAAAATACTATGACGCATCAGGCGCTCAGCTTAAGATGAATCCAGGTAAGACCTTTATAGAGGTTCTTGATTCTAATGATTCAGGTGATTTAATTATTGAATAATAATACAAGGTTATGAGAATAATTTCTTCAGGGAGGTATGTGCCTTGAAGAAATTATTTTTATATCTAATATTTTATGTATGCTTATTCTTAGTAACCTTTAATATATTTCAATATATTTTTGAAAATCAATTATTATAGTTAAAAGATATTTTCAAAATATACTAAAGCATGTAACACAAGGAGCAAACATGTACGATTTATGTATAATTGGCGGTGGAGCAGCAGGATTATCCTGTGCTATAACAGCCGGACGCTTAGGACTTAAAACATTATTAATTGATAAGAATAACAAGCTAGGTAAAAAGCTATATGCAACAGGAAACGGCAGATGTAATCTAACTAATATGAATTTTGATTCTAAGGTTCATTTTAATTCATCAGCTACAGCTTACAATTACTTTATTGACAGTGCCTTAAGCAATTCCTATAGCAAGAAAACACCTAACCAACAGATAATTGAATTTATGTCTTCTCTAGGTATTAACACTATGGAAGATAATGGATATGTATATCCAAGCTCAGCTCAGGCATCATCCGTTGTCTGGGCAATGCTTGATGCTATTAAATCATATGATATAAATGTGGTTCAAAATGAAGAGGTTTTATCTATATCAGGGAAATACCCTGAATTTACAATAAAATGCAAAAATGAGGCCTTTAACGCTGCCAGAATAGTACTTGCAAATGGCGGTGCCGCTTATAAATCACTTGGTGGCTCAACATCAGGCTATCAAATTGCAAAAAGCCTTGGTCATTCTGTTATATCACAACGTCCAAGTCTATGTGGAATCTGTGTAAAAGAGTGCCTGGATGCTGTAGCGGGAGTACGTGCAAATGCTCAAATTAAACTATTAGATAATAATAGTACAGTGGTGCAAACAAGCAAGGGTGAACTACAGATAACCAAGCAAGGTGTGTCCGGTATTTGTATATTTGAATTATCCTCAAAAGCCGGTAGATTACTTGAAGAAGGAATTAATCCAATTCTTGATATTTCCTTTATACATAGTGAAGATAATAAGAAGTATAATCAAATACTAAAGTCCATTGACAATATTTCAGATTGTAACAGAACAACAATTGGATTTCTTAATGGATACGTAAATGACAAGCTTGCAGCTTATATATGTGATACTAATAATATATCAGGAAAATCAATGGTTTCTGAGCTAAACAAAACACAACTCACAAATCTAGTTGAATCACTATATAGCTTAAAGCTACATATTACATCTTTATACGACATGGAACAGGCTCAGGTAACAGCCGGAGGTGTAAACATTAATGAAATCAATCCAAAGACTATGGAATCCTTGAAGGTTCCCGGACTATATATAACAGGAGAATTACTAGATATAGATGGAATATGCGGAGGTTATAATTTAACCTTTGCCATACTTACAGGAATAAAGGCAGGAAAGAGCATAAATGATAAGAATAAGTCAGATTAAGGTTCCAATTAAACACGATATGGATTTACTAAAACAGAAGATTCAAAAATTAATTAAAACCTCTGAATTTTCTATAGAATCAATTGTAAAAAAATCCATTGATGCCAGAGATAAAAATGATTTGATGTATATATATACTGTTGATATATCATCAACAATGGAGGATCTCATATTATCTAAATATGGTAACAATAAAAATATTATGTATACCAAAACCTTAGATTATGTTTTTCCTTCAAATAACAATGCAACAAATAATGACAATAGACCTATTATTATCGGTGCCGGTCCGGCAGGTTATTTTTGTGGTCTTTATCTTGCAAGACATGGCTTTAAGCCAATAATTTTTGAACGTGGTGAAATGGTGGAAAACCGTTCCAAAACAGTTGAAGGCTTTTGGAATGGTAACCCAATCAATCCCGAATCAAATGTATCATTTGGCGAGGGTGGAGCCGGAACATTTTCAGATGGCAAATTAAACACAGGTATTAAAGATAAGCAGGGCCGAATTCAGGCGGTTATTAAAGACTTTATCAGCTTTGGAGCACCTGAAGAAATCGGTTATATTAACAAACCACATATAGGTACTGATATATTAAAGAATATCCTGGTAAATATGAGAAATGAAATAATTACTCTTGGTGGCGAAATACATTTTAATTCCTGTTTTATAGATTATACAACATTAAATGATAACTCCCTTAATCAATACAAGATAATTATTAAAGATGTTAAAACTATGGAACTATCTGAATACTACACAAATGCACTGATTTTAGCTATAGGACATAGTTCAAGAGATACATTTAAAATGCTTAATGACAGAAAGCTGCCTATGGAACCAAAAGCATTTGCCATAGGTGTGAGAATTGAACATCCAAGAAAAATGATTGACGAAAGTCAGTATGGTAATAGTGATGCCGCAAAGCTTCTTCCCGCAGCGGACTACAAGATGACTTTTAGAAGTAGTGAAGGTAGAAGTGTTTATAGCTTTTGCATGTGTCCGGGCGGTTTTGTGGTGAATGCTTCTTCAGAAGAAAATCAATCTGTAGTTAATGGAATGAGCAACAATGGTCGTGATGAGATAAATTCTAACAGCGCCATAGTAGTTAATGTTACACCGGAGGATTTTGAAGCAGAAGGCTTTGGTAATTATGGTGTATTAGCAGGTGTGGAGTACCAAAGAAAGTATGAAGCTTTGGCATATAAAGAAGGAAATGGACATATTCCGGTTCAAACCTTTAAAGATTTTAAGGCAAATGTAGCAACGGATAAATTAGTCGATATTAAACCAAATATTAAAGGAAAATATACCTTAGGCAATCTTAATAATTGTTTGCCACCATATGTAAATAATGCTATAATTGAAGGGATTTCTTACTACGATGGTAAGCTTAAGGGCTTTGCCAGAGAGGATAGTGTATTATCTGGCATAGAATCCAGAACATCCTCACCTGTAAGAATCACTAGAGACGATACATTTATGAGCACACATAAGGGTATATTCCCTTGTGGTGAGGGCGCAGGCTATGCAGGAGGAATTACCTCCGCGGCTGTTGACGGAATTAAGGTTGCAGAGGCTTGTGCAACATATTTGAATGAATTACAATAAAACACATACAAGAAAGGTTTAAATTATGAATCATAGAGAGTTACTTAAGGACAAGAAAAAAATAGTTATAAAGATAGGTTCTTCATCACTTATCCATTCAGAAACCGGTGGTGTTGATTTTAGAAAGCTTGAAAAGCTTGTTAGAATTATTTGTGATCTTAAGAACCAGGATAAGGATGTTGTTCTTGTATCATCAGGTGCAATAGGGGTTGGTTCTCAGGCATTAGGACTTAAATCAAAACCAAAGACTGTATCACTAAAGCAAGCATGTGCTGCCATAGGACAAGGTCAGCTTATGATGATGTATCAGAAGCTATTTATGGAATACAATCATCTAGCAGCTCAGGTTCTTCTTACCTTTGATGCCATCACAGACGAGGAGAGAAGAAGAAATGCTGAAAACACATTGAATGAGCTTCTTCAGCAGGACGTAATCCCTGTAGTAAATGAGAATGATACTGTTGCAACAGAAGAAATTGAGTTCGGTGATAACGATACACTTTCTGCAATTGTTGCAAATCTTATTAATGCTGATTTGCTTATATTACTTACAGATATCGATGGATTTTATACAGATGATCCACATAAAAACCCGGATGCTGTTAAGCTTTCAATTGTAACTGAGATTACAGAGGATCTTAAGAATATGGCTAAGGGAGCTGTAACCAGCTATGGAACAGGTGGAATGTCTACTAAGATTGCTGCAGCAAGAATTGCAGTAGACTCAGGTGCAGATATGGCTATACTTGATGCATCAAATCTAAATCTTATCAACTGTCTTATGGATGGTGATGATGTAGGTACACTATTCCTTGCTCATGACGTTCCTGACTTTGATACAGTAGACTTTATAGTACATAAAGGATATTTAAAATAAATACATCCACATAAAATAATCAGATTAAACCAGCTAAAAATTAGACGTAATATTATATATCGGATAAATTATGTAGGATTTTATGAAAGGAATATAACAGTCTTATGACAGATGAAGGTATACAGAGAATTAATGAATTATATCACAAGGCTAAAACTCCCGAAGGCCTTACAGCCGAAGAAAAGGAAGAACAATCAGCTTTAAGAAAGCAGTTTGTAGAGGATTTCAAGAGAAATCTTAGAGGAACCTTGGATAATATAGACATAAAGGAAAAGGATGGCTCCATAACTCATGTTAAGGATAT
>JAGALE010000418.1 GCA_017625335.1 Lachnospiraceae bacterium | reverse complement strand
ATTACTTAATACTACATCATCCTTGGTTGATTTAGTAATAGCAGTAAACTCAGTCTGTATAGAACTTATATACTCTTTACCATCTCTTGTAACCATTTTACCATTAACCAGTAGCCTACTATTATCTTTCACTAATCTAATTAAATCTTGCTCTGATAAATCTGATACCCTACCTGTTTGATTAATAACTCTATAGCCAGTTTGCTTATCATTGATAATTATTTTACCAATTATCATTACAGCTGAATTATACTTTAATAATTTTTTATTCATATCAAATACAGGAAGCCTGTTAATAGAATGTTCTGTTATAATAATTTTACCATTGTCTAATTTGGCATTAGAAAAGGTGAATTGCTTCAATAGCATAACTGTCTGTTCAACCGTAAATTCTTTTAGTTGATATGTTTTTTCCGACATTATTATGTATCCCATTCTATTATATTCATCTACCTTACCTGCTGAGTTAGGAGGATCTATTGTCTGCCCGAATATTCTAAATGCTCCCTTGTATTTTATAGTTTCCTTTAATTGTTTTCTATCACCTGCTAATTGTTCATTTATTAACTTACTGTTATTATCCATATCAAACCTCCATTATAATTAAAATTAATTATTTATTATTTATTGTAAATTATGATATTATTATAGTATAAAATATATGTATATAATTTTTATGTTTATTACCACAATTATCCAATTGTTTATATACTACATATTTCCAGATTACTTTATTGAATTTAACATATACTAATAACACCCTAAATAGAAAGGAGAAAAATCATGAGTAATAAACCTATTAAAAGTGAAGCAATGAACAAGTTTAAATACGAGGTAGCAAATGAATTAGGTGTTAACCTCAAAGACGGATACAATGGAGACCTTACAGCAAAAGAAGCTGGTTCAATCGGAGGCTTAATGGTTAAAAAGATGATTGAAGCACAGGAAAAGCAGATGAAATAATCTAAATTACACAAGAAAATGTTGCTTTAAAATTTTACCCCTTAAAAAAGAAGGTCTGCCACACCAGGCAGACCTTCAATTATGTTATTTTATATACCCATTTGTCTAAGCATTCTATTCCTCTGCTTTTTCTCTTGTATTCCTTTAACATATTCTACATGCTTTCTGTTATTCAAATAGCTTGAAGTGTTCACTTTATCTATTCTCTTCAGAACTTCTTCAACTTGTTTAACTGTCATACAAGTGTTAAACTGACTTGTTAAGTACATATATAATTCTGTTACTCTGATACAAAATGGACAATTTACATTATCTAAATTGGCACCATCATTTGTAAATACAATTACACCTGCAAAATACTGAGCTGGAATCTTTATTTGATTCACTAAATTTTGTATATGCCCTTGATTTTGAAATACTGGATTATAAAATGTAAATTTACCCCTACCAGGAAGTACCTGTGTCCATACTTGTCCGTAACAGTCTCCAAAAATCATTCCTTTATGATTTTTAGTTTCTATAATGAATATTCCATAAGGAGACACTATTACATGGTCAAGCTGTGTTGATCCTTTCTTTGTTTGTAGCAATACATTATCTATGACATGAAATTCTTCTGGTAAGCTTTTCATTACTGATGATAGTAAATATTCACCATAATCACCACTAACTTTAGCATAATATTCACCTTCACTATGAATATTAGCTTGGTTCATTTGATGTTTTAAATAATCATTTTGCTGATTAATTACGCCATCTATGTTATTTCTTCTTCTATTATCATGCGCATTGTATTTATCTATATTGTGTCTATATTGATTTTCATACATAAGAATACCTCCCACTTTCTTATATTTTACTTGACTGGTATCCTTAGTGCACTCCAACGCTTTCCTGTCTTACTATTATGTGTCATTACATTTGCCACCTTGAAAGCATCTTTTTTATCAAAAATTTTAGCTGCTTGAATATAAGGTGTATATCCCTTTTTTGCTAAGTATAATCTCTCTGCTTCTGTTATATATCCTACTATATAATTTACATGTATAATCTCATTAGTTTTTTCAAGTACATAATACATTCCGTTTAAATCTAGTCTATTTCTATAACTCAATCCATTAGATTCTATGTATTCTGTTGCTTCATTCTCTGTAGGAAATGTCATTATATTGTAAGAAGTTATATAGTTTATTTTATTATTTGAGACTGATAATCCAATTACATTATGAGTTTTAGCTAATGCTAAAAGTACGCTTTCTCTGCAAAACTTAACACTATAATCACAAAGGTCTATTATTTCTGCTGTATTATCATCATATGATTTGTATACTATTAACATCAGCCTTCCTCCTTATAATTAAAAGTCTTTCCGTTCAAATAATTTGTATTCATCCTCGATATCCACCACTATATTATAGTCTCCTGTACATTTTAAATAGGTTGAAAATGCTACTTCACTATCTAAGATAAGATGTGTAAATTTATATTTGTCTAAAAATTCTGCATAATCTATATTTCCTTTACACACATCTATATACTCACTGTATATATCTCCTTGTCCCCCTATCTTATCCTCGAAAAGTTCAGGTCTTGCATCCATATAAACTTTGTAACCGTTCCATTCTAAATATGCACCGTTATTAAACCCTGTAAATAATACTATGTCATTCTTTTTATTACTATCTATGTTATCCAAGTATTCTACTGCTGATGTAGGTGCTGAATATACATCCATTTCATCATAGCTAATAGCTGGGTCTACTATTAAAAATAGTACCACTAAAGCTAATGTAAACACTACTGATAATAATTTATATTCATCGTCCTTATATTTAACTTTAACTGTATCTTTAACACATTCATCTAATACTAGCACTACTAAAGGTGTTACTCCTAAAATAATAAACCATATGTTTCTCGAATGCTGTGATGCTAATAAAAATGTACCAAGTGCTAAGTATAAATTTTTCCAAGAAATATTTTTATTATACTTGTATACATATATAGTAATAAATATGACAGCCACTATTAAATATATCCCTAAAAAGTCATTAAAATTTGGTGATTGCAGCTCTGAAATTATTGTGTCTTCTGATACATTTGAATAGCTATAGTATATATAAAGTATACCCTTGATACCGTTTGGATTTATAAATCCGGCTAAGAATGTTGGTATCATAACTAACCAAAGTTTTTTATATTTAGCTAAGTGTTCTTTAACCTTAGTTATTTTTCTAAATTCATTTAATCCAGGCACTACATAAGGCATCATCATTACAAATATGAAAAACCATAATGCTGAATGGCAATTAATTAGAACTAATGACAATAAAGGTATTACCCATACTATGTTTGACTCTTTATTTTTATTGTATTTTTCTAAAATAATTAGTTCAATTAATAATAATGGAAGGCTTATTGATGTTGGTCTTGTGTTGGCAAAACTAAACAATACTGCCAAACATGCTACTGTTACCCAGTTTCTCAATCTGATATTACTTGTATAGCTACCCAAATATTTGTGTAGTAGTCCACTGCTAATTACTAAAAATAATGCAGCCCATACATACATTCCATTTTCACCGAAGTTATCGTAAACTATGAAGTTTAATATATCAGTAACCCACTGCTGTACTATAATTCCTAGGTTACTGTGTATAACAAATGGATTAATTGTAGGTACCTTACCTGTCTCTACTATATATCTTCCTGTAGCAGCTAAGAAAAAAGAATCACTATCAGGTAAGTACATTTTAGCCATCCAAATAGCTATAATTAATGGTATCCCCATCCAGATATAGTTACAATACTTTATCCAATTGCTAGCATCTTTTGAATCAATCTTTTTCATTCTTACACTCCTTTGTTTTATTATAAGGATCATGTAGTATACTTAATTGATTTAATTAATAACCTACATGATCCTATTTAAATCTCTAAGTCAGCTTAATATAATTATTTAATTATATCCATTGTTATCTCTTTGTCTGTTCTGGTAAGCTGTATCTTCACCATTGTTCATTGTATAATTCTGTCTTTGCATGTTACCATTTGTTGGTCTTTGTACATTTGAAGGTCTTCTTTTTGTAATATTCACTTCAGGATTTCCCTGATATGGATATGTATGATGATCTCTCTGCTGAGGATGTCCCTGGTTCATTGGTTGTCCATATCCTGAATTCATCTGCTGGTGATGTGTATAACCTCCCTGTCCGTAGCCTTGATTCATCTGCTGTCCGTAGCCTTGATTCATCTGCTGCTGATATTGACCATACCCATTGTTCATGTTATTCATCTGCTGACCATATCCATTAAACTGTCTACTCTGAGCTCCTTTACCTAATAACAAGGCAAATCCACTTCCGTAACCTGGTCCATTTCCCGGTTCAACTACAGGTGTATATATAGGTTGCTTATTTTTAACAATATACATAGTTACTATAAATACTACACCACCTGTAAGTAAAGAGAATATCCCTAATGTCAATGATGTACTATTATCATAGTACTCTTCTAATACTAATCTGTAGAATGTTACCATGGTAATCCATGTTAAAACGCAAACTCCTAAGGATGCTATCCAACCTAATATTGGAATTACCATTAAAATACTAGATGCAACTGATACAATCAAAGGTAGTAAAACCATAAATAAAGGAAGTGTATCTCTACCTACTCTATAAATATTCATTACCTTCATGTCTCTATTTGCAATCTTACCTAGTATGTAATTTGAACCCATAGGTACAAATGCTAACCATGGATTCTTAACTCCCCTATTCTTTGCTAACTTATATATTGGATAATATGATGCAAACCATATGATTCCAAATACCACAAAGAAAACTATAAATGAAATCAGTACTATTACTAATGCCATTATTCCATCTCCACTGCTTGAATAACTCATAATCTTATCTCCTTTACACTATGTTATATTTTATTTAAAAAGACTATAGCTGCCTTTTGAGATTCTAAACTTATTTTCTTTTAGTAATACCTAAGCTCTTCAATACCTTATTGTTTCTAGCTACTTGCCTAACTCCAGTCGTTACTAGGCTATCTATTGGATGTGTAATAGTATTACCCACCATCCTTATATTATCTCTTATATTTGCATTATTTGATTTTTTGCGATTACAAGGCTTACATAATGGCTGTAGATTCCAAATATCATCGCTGCCTCCCTTAGACCATGGACGTATATGGTCTACCTCCATCTTGTCCTCATCTCTTATCTTAGCATGCTCTCCTCCAGGCCTTCCACACCATTTACCACAATGAGCACATCTATACCAGTATCCTTTATGACCTATTCGTCGTACTCCTGGATTACATCGTACAAATAATTTTCTTACCTCTGCTTGTGTCATATTACCTATCTCCTAAACTATCTCCTATACTTAATTCCTAAAGCATCCTTTGCTTTTTGTTTAGCCACACCCTTGCCTATCTTAGTTAGATTTACTATTCCACCTTCAAGACCGCTTTGCATTAATCCCTGTACTCCAGCAGTTATAACTGTCTGCGCCACCTCTCCTGTAGAAGTATTTGCTCCCTTACTTCTATTACAATGTTTACACATTGCTTGTAAATTCCAAATGTCATCTGTTCCACCTAAACGTTTAGGTATACGATGGTCCACATCAATGTTACTTTTAGTAAACCAACCTCCACATCTTACACATTGATATTTACCCATCATACTTGGAGTATTATTAAAAAATGTCTCCCTGTATCCCATTAGCTATCCTCCTCATTATTGTTAATTGTTCTCTTATATTTAAAGATATCTAACTTTTGATACCCTAATTCTCTTACAAATTTTACTGCTTCATTTACTTCTTTTTCATCTGTGTACCCAGGTATATAAGGTATTCTTATTGTACACTTGCTTTGTAATCCCCTAGATGCTATATATTCTAAATTTATCATTGTATGTGATATATGTTTTCCTGTGTATCTTTTATATATTTCTGGATTTGATGTTTTTATCTGGTTTAGGATTCGTATAGAAACGGCTTTTATGTAACAGCTTATCTGTAATCTTCCTTTTTTCAACGATATTTCTCAAGGTATCCTTTCTCTTTTGCGGAATACT
>JAGALE010000417.1 GCA_017625335.1 Lachnospiraceae bacterium | reverse complement strand
ATCACATTCTCCTTGCCTAAATCCCATACCTGATTAGCAAGGTCATAATCTTGAGTAAGAACGCACCATTTTGCATTTGCAGCCTGACTAAGCTTTTCAATCACATTTGCATTCTCTAAGAGAATAAGCTTGTGGCTTTCAACCCACAGCTCCAATGTCCTAATAACATCCTTGGCCTTTTCCTTGTTAGAGGATGCTCCTTGTATCTGTGTATTCTCTAATCTGTCAAGTAATGACTGTTCTGCAAAGATGGTTTTCCCCTTCACAATCAACGAATCAATAGCCTTGTAACCATCCTCCTGTAGAAAAATACTATAATCCACAAGCACATTATAGGTAGCCAAATCCTCTACAAAAAAATCCTTGTCAAGCTGATAAGTGATGGTATCTCCTATCTTCGCCTTATAATATGCCATAATCATAGGCTCTAGTTGCTCATTAACAAAGTCCTCAAGAAGCGCCTTAACTCTAGCACCTCTTACAAGATATGCTTCGCAGTCGTTCTTCGCATTATCAATTAATCTTTTTAGCTTCAATAGATTATCATAAATCGACTGGTTATCTGCAAATTTTTCTTCCAAATCCTCAGTTGTGGTATGAGAGGAAAGATTTCTCATATCTCCCCTTATATAATTAATCAAGTCCCTAAAAGACTCATATCTACGTGAGTCAGCAATAATCTGGCTCTGCAGAGCATGTCTGTTTATCCAAAATAGTCTTTTATCCAGCAATTTTAATAATGCAGCTAAATCCAGTTTCTTTAAATCGGCTCTTCTTGGATCTGTTAATCTTAGATTTGCATCTCCTATAGGAATTTGTCCAGCTACAGAGCTTCCAGCCTCCCTATATGAGATGGCGTTCCAATAATCCGGTTCTAATATTGCGTAAGCTCTATTACCATTAGTGCTAGCCAATTCACGATCATCTCCCCAGAAGATATATTCTCCCTGCCAGCCTTGGATTCCATCAGTAATTGCTTTAACAACCTCCAGCATTAACCTAGTAATATCTTCATCAGCAATCCCTTTTATAATAATGTTATTTTCTCGTCTATACATATATTCAAAATCTTTTATCATTACACTTCACCTCCTTAATTCACGCTCTTCACATCGATAAAATACTCTGTCTCTTCCATTGCCATATTAATCAATGTATATAATGCTTTTTTACTTCCTATAGATGCGGCATAGGAATATAACATAATTGCATTCCTCTTACCATCTTCCTTACCCTTACCTTTCCCAAAATCATAGTCCACAGCTTTTCTATAAGCTTCTTCCTTAGATTCAAAATAGTTAGACAAGTCAGGAATATTCAGATTCTTAGGACTGTATCTATTATTCAGATTCTCTCGATACCAGTTGTTTGAATCTTCATAATATGCGTCCAAATATTGGTCTAATGCGGAATCCTTAATTCTATTCATATATGAAGCTACAGTCTGACTGTCAAACATCCTGCCAGCTTCAGCCTTGGCCTTGAACTGGTTCAGGTAGCTTAGTGCAAGCTCTTCCCCTCGGGTAGTTCCTATAGCATTGTGATGGCATATGGCCAAGCATACATATGCGTCAGCTACACCCTGCTTAGCCAGGTCCTCAAATATATAAAAGGCTCCACTGGCGTTCTCTGTAACCCCTTCTTCCTTTTCCTTCAGGTCGTCGTTAAACTTCTTCCAGCCCTGAAGCTCCTTTGAATAATCCACAAGGTTAAGCTGTTCTCCCATAGATAAACAGCCCTTCACCAGCTGGGCGCAAGCATCTCCTGAGTTGGCTGCTTTTATAAGATAATCAAAGGCTTTAGCCTCGTCCTTTGGCACATGACTTCCTACCCTATATGCATTAGCTAGGGTGTAGTCTGGAGAAGCTTTTTCTAGGCGTACTAGGTTATCAAGACCTAATACTTTATACTTTTCTACAGAACAGTCATGTAGTATTTTGTAACTTTCGATGGCTTTTTCAAGAGAAGCTCCGTCAGTGGAGTGTTCAAAATCTTTTCCAAGGGATGCAACTACATCACAAGCATAATTTAAGTTAGTTGGTACATTTTTAAATTCCTCACACTCCATAGCTTTCTTCAACAAAGAAAGGGCCTTTTCTAGATTTCTCTCTCCTGCTTTTCCACTCCATAACAACCTCGCCATATTATATTGAGCATTTGCATAGCCTTGCTCTGCTGCTTT
>JAGALE010000416.1 GCA_017625335.1 Lachnospiraceae bacterium | reverse complement strand
GCTAACACTGTTCAAGCAGAAGATGGGGTTGTGGAAATTGTTCTAAGTGATTCTGGGATTACTGTAGATGAAGTAGCTGTAAGTAGTGATACATCTGAGTCAGTATATGTGGCAAATGATATAATATATTACGAGACTGGCAAGGATTATACCTATGGTGAAGGTACTGAAGCTGACGCTCACGACTCGGAGGAAGCATTAAACCATACAGTAGTTCATATTACAAAGCCAGGTACTTATAATGTTAGTGGAAAACTATCCAAGGGACAGATAGCCGTTGATTTAGGAGAGGATGCAAAGGATAATCCTGAGGCGGTTGTAACTCTTATTATGGATGGTGCTGATATAACCTGCGAAGTTGCTCCAGCAGTTATATTCTACAGTGTGTATGAGTGTGGAAATGATGATACTGACACTGCCACAAAGGACGTAGACACAAGCGAGGCAGGTGCTAAAGTAATTATTGCAGATGATTCTACTAATACAGTAAATGGTTCTTATGTAGCAAAGATATATAAGCCAGACAGTGTGGTGTTAAGCGAAGATAAAGCTGAAGTAGTAGATTCAAGTAAGCTTCATAAGTATGATGGTGCATTCTATTCTAAAATGTCTATGAATATAGAAGGTGGCCAAAATAGTAATGGTGTACTAAACATCAACGCGGAAAACGAGGGCTTAGACAGTGAGCTTCATCTTACAATAAATGGTGGGATTATTAATATTAATTCAGGTAATGACGGAATCAACACCAATGAAGATGGTGTATCTGTTACAACTATCAATGGGGGTAGTGTAAATATATTGGTTAATGGAGATACAGGTGAAGGAGACGGTATAGATTCCAATGGATGGCTTGTTATAAATGGCGGTAAGATTACAGCTCAGGCCTGCTCTGACAGTGCAGATGCGGGAATAGACTCAGATATGGGTATACATATAACTGGTGGAACTGTAATGGCAACTGGTCATATGCTTGACAGAATTGAGGATGGTGGACAGACCTATGCTGTATTTAATTTCAATGGAAAGCAGACTCTGGAAGAGACAGTATATTTAAAGGATGAAAGTGATGCTATAGTTATGGAAGCATGTCCAGATAATGCATATTCTGTAATGATATATAGTAGTCCTGAGCTTGTCAGTGGAACATATACCTTATGGAGTGGCGATACACAGCTAGCTAATCAAGGTGGCTCTATGGGTGGACCTGGCAATCATGGAATGAATCAGGAAAGTATGACACCACCTGAGGGAATGGAAATGCCAGAAGGTATGGAACCACCTGAGGGAATGGAGAAACCTGAAGGTACGGAACCGCCAGAGGGAATGGAGAAACCTGAAGGTATGGAACCGCCTGAGGGAATGGAGATGCCAGAAGGTATGGAACCACCACAGGGAATGGAGATGCCGGAAGGTATGGAACCACCACAGGAAGGTGAAAGACCGGATAAGCCTGGAGATGAAAATGGAGATTTTATGAATCCTGATAATCAGGGGAATGAAACACAAGAAAAAATATATGAATTTCAGATTAATGAAGGAGCTAATATGTTTGGTGGGATAGGCTAATATATAAACTGTCTGTAGATTAGTAACTACAGGCAGTTTTTCTTGTTGAATATAATATTTTAAAGTATAATGTCTTTAGTTTATTTTTTGAGGTGTTGATTATGAAAAATACAAAGAAATACAAGATTATAAAAATAGTAATAATAGTTTGTGCTTTGTTACTAATCCTGTATTATGTTATGTTGAAAATATCTGAATACAGAGAAGACGAAAGACAGGCAGAATATAGAGCAGAACAAATGCTCCAAGCGAAAAGGGAAAGGGCAAATAGTATTATATCTTTAGATGTAACAAGCGCAGTAGTAAATGATGATTATACATATAGAGTAAATTATCCAAATTATATTTCTGGCTTTAAAAACAGAAACGGTAATAATGATTTGGTTAATGCTATTGAACCTGAAAATATTACACCTGAGGATTTTGAATACATAGTGGAATATGTGAATGGAATACCTAGTGATATGGGAGAAAATTGGAGAAAAGGAGCTTTTCGGGTATATATAAGGTACTACGATGAAAATGGAAACGAGTGTTCACGCTATGTGACCGGCTATGAAGAATTTCCAAAGGGTTGGAGTGAGTTTATAGATATGGTTAATTATATCAGTGGGGATGAGTATTTGCATAGCGAAGGTGAAATAGTTGAGGTTACGCCTGAATATCTTAGTGAGGTTTGTGGAGTCACTGATGCAGATGTAAATGGTGGTACATTGAAGGATTTTATTGAATATGAGAAATTAAATCTTTTGAAGTTAGTAGATGGATTTAGTATTAGTTTAGAATTAGACAGATATTACACTGACTTAAATGAATCATTTGTTGAACCGTATCGACCTCTTAGTGTTGAATTAGTAGATAGTACAGTAGAGGAATATGATGAATTTATTAAAGAATTTTTAAGTGTGTTAGGTGGCGAATGGCAGGAAGGTGAAAGCAATCAGGATCATCTTAGATACTTCTATAATGAATTTACTGATGAGGAATTTTATCTTGGTAGAAGTGAGAATCTAAAAAAGATGAATATATACCAGCCTAATAATTCTACAGAAAAATATTGTAAGATTCAATTGGACTTACATATGGAGAATATGTATCATGAGGCAGATTTTTACTATAGTCAAAATAAAAAATTTATCTTAGTTGATACTAAGAGCTATGTAGATAATACAGAATTGATTTTAAAATTTATTGATATAAAGTAAAATATGTTAAGTATAAAGTTCTAGGAGTTTGTACATATGAAGAAAAACTACATCTTCGCAATTATAACTGTTTTTATGTGGTCTACACTTGTTGCAGTGGTGAAGCTATTATTATCTGATATACCCAACTTACAAGCCTTGGCTATAAGTAGCTATATATCTTCAGGATTTTTGTTAATAGTAAACCTATTTACGGATAAGATAAAAGTTATGAAGTCTCTTAAGTTAAAGGATATAGGGATTATAAGTGGATTAGGATTTATAGGACTATTCGTATATTAAGCCTTGTATTACTATGGCATATCTGACACCATTTCTATCCTTGGTGGTGTCGGCATTGTTATTAAAAGAGAAGATTACACTAAGAGCATTAATTGCGTTGATGTTTATCATAGGTGGAATACTGCTTCAAAGCTTGTATAATCAAAGACGAAAAGATAAGGTGAATTAATATGTCAGATAATTATTCAGATGAATACATTTCCCGTATTCAAAAGGTACAAGATTATATAGAACAAAATTACGGTAAGAATATGACTACGGAGGAGTTAGCAGAGGTTGCTGGCTTCTCCAAGTATCATTTTAATCGTATATTTAAGAGTGTGATGGATGAGTCTCTATTGCAGTATGTGAATAGAGTTCGTATGGAGAAGGCCTTGTTCATACTTGCACATAGAAAGGACAGGAATATGACAGATGTGGCATATGAGCTAGGCTTTGGGGATTCGGCTATATTTTCTAGGGCATTTAAGACTCATTATGGGTTAAGTCCCTTGGCATATAGGAAGAAATATAGCACGAATTGCAAAGAAAACCTATTCTTATCTGAGTACAATAAGCCTGTAAAGAATAAAAAATGGGTTGAGGAACCATTTCCTAATACTGGACAGGTTAGAATTGTAAACATGGAAGATGAAGAATTAGTTTACATAAGACATGTGGGTACATATAAGTCCTTGGGACGAACCTTTGCAAAATGGATGCAGGAATTATTCAGGCTTTCTCACAAGCAGGGATTGCTTAAGGATGGAAAGAATAAATTTTTAGTTATGTATCACGATAATCCTGAATTTGGAGATGAAAAGCATTTTCGTACAAGTCTTTGCCTTACTGTACCTGAGGGTTGTGTGGCAAAGGAGGATGGTAAGCTTGGTGTGACAAAGCTTGAAGGTGGTCTTTTTGCGGTGGGACACTATGAGATTAGTCCAGGGCAGTTTGAGGATGCATGGGACCATATGTACCGTAACTGGCTTATGATGAGTGGATATGTTCCAAGAAATGCTACTCCTTACGAGGTGTATCTTAATAATCCTAAGGAGGATAAGGATGGCCTGATTAAGGTGGATATCTATGTTCCTATTGAACCCATTTAAGGAAATGGAGGATTCGTTGTGAATAAGGAACAGTTGGAAAAAATGCTTAGAGAAAAACATAGTAATACCGGAGCTATTGTTGTGTCTCGTGGTAATGAGATGGTGTATGAGTATTATCAACAGGGGTGCAATATTGATAGTCCCTTTCATGTGTTTTCGGTTACAAAGAGTGTTGTATCCATATTGATTGGTATAGCTATAGATAAGGGTTATATAAAGAATGTAGATCAAAAGGTATTAGAATTTTTCCCGGATTATACTCCTAAGCGAGGTGAGAAAACCATTCAGCAGATTGCGCTTCGTGATTTGCTCACTATGACAGCCCCTTATAAGTACAAGTACGCTCCCTATACAAAGTATTTTACCAGTGGTGACTGGGTTAAGGCATCACTCGACCTTCTCGGCGGCAAGGGAAAAATAGGAGAGTTTAGATATACACCTATAATAGGACCGGATATATTTGCAGGAATACTTTGTAATACAACAGGTATGTCAACGCTTGAGTTTGCAAGGAAGTATCTGTTTGAGCCTTTAGAGATTAATATTCCTGGAGATATTATATTTACTAACAAGGAAGAACAGATGGCTTTTTACAAGAGTAAAACTGTTCACGGTTGGGTGAAAGGACCTACAGGTGTTCATACTGCAGGATTTGGACTTGCAGTTACACCTGAAGATATGATTAAGATAGGTAAATTATATCTTAACCAAGGTAACTGGAATGGAACACAGCTTGTGTCTAAGGAGTGGATTGCAGAATGTACCAAGGTTCAAAGTGTATGGAAGCCGGGTATAGGGGCTAAACGAACTCTTAAGTATGGTTATCTGTGGTGGATTATAGATGAGGCGGTAGGTTCATTTGCAGCCCTTGGTGATGGTGGAAATGTTATATATGTAAATCCTAAGGAAGAGTTAGTTGTGGCTGTGGGAGCATATTTTAAGCCTAGAGTGCCTGATGCTATGGAGCTTATTAAGGAATATATTGAGCCGATTGTGCTTGGTGCTGATTTTGCTTGATAAATGCATGGATTAGGAATTTATATATGATATTAGTTTATTGTGTTGTATTAGAGTATAAAATATAGGAGATAAATAGATATGGCTTTTGATTTTAAGAAGGAATACAAGGAATTCTATATGCCTAAGAACAAACCTGAGATAGTGACTGTTCCTAAGGCAAATTACATAGCTGTCCGTGGTGAGGGAAACCCAAACGAAGAAGATGGTGCATATAAGAATGCAATTGGTGTGCTATATGCTGTAGCATACACCTTAAAGATGAGCTATAAGACAGATTATAAGATTGAAGGCTTCTTCGAGTACGTTGTGCCACCGCTAGAAGGCTTTTGGTGGCAGGACG
>JAGALE010000415.1 GCA_017625335.1 Lachnospiraceae bacterium | reverse complement strand
GGTTATAAGTGGCAGAGTAGTCTAACAGATAAAATATATGCACCTTCAGAAATACCAAGTTATAAGGCAGATACATATGAACTTGTAGAATTACCTAAAGATTATTTATTGATGAAAGGTACAGACTTTAGATCAAAAATTAAAGACAATATTGAAACATATTTATTCAATAGAATAGTGTTCACTGATGAGACAGCACCAGCTGATGAATCAATTACCATAGTTGATGTTTCTCTTAATAATAATGGTAGTGTTGTAGCTTGGGAAAATTGGGGTACACTATATGTATCAAGCCAAAAATCAGGACAACAAATTATAGCACATGAAGATTGTTCTTACATGTTTTCTGGTATATGCGATGCACTAACAGAAATAGATTTTTCGTACTGGTTAGATACTTCTAAAGTTAAAAACATGAGTCATTTACTAGATTCTACCTTTATAGGTGATAGACTTAATATAGAAGGTACAGAGTACTTAAATCTATATAATCTTGAGGACGTAAGCTATATGTTCTCAGGTATATATGATGGTTATGGAGGTACAAACATATACTTAGATTTAAGTAATTGGTATACGCCTAATCTTAAGAATATGAGTTATATGTTCTCATATGCATTTCCAAATGCATCCAGCATTACTATAAATATGAGTGGCTGGAATACTTCCAATGTAACTAATATGAGTAACATGTTTGCAATAAGTACATATTATGCATCATCAATAACATTAACTGGATTAGGAACATGGAGTACAAATAATGTAACTAATATGAGAAGCATGTTTAATATATCCGCTGATTCATTACAGTCATTATCAATAACAGGAATTAATAGATGGAACACATCTAAAGTCAGAGATATGTCTTACATGTTTTATATATACCCTGGATATACACTATCATCAGTAGATATACCAGATATAAGTGGTTGGGATGTATCAAGTGTAACAAGCTATTCTGGTTTTAATTCTGGGGTAGAAAATTATATAACAGCTCCAAACTTCTAAATTAAAATAATGATTAGTAATAGTCATTACAGTAAATATTAAAAACATTAATTACCCAACTCCTGAAATTATGGAGTTGGGTAATTTTATAAAAATTTTTATAAAATTATATTGACAAAATATTTACAAAATGTTAATATGTATTTATAAAGATATAAATTTTCAGAGTTTATATGGAGGAAATGAAACATGAGAGAATATAATGAAATCGTAAAGGTATATGAGGACTGCTTGAATCAGGATGGCCGTGGTGACTTTGTAAGATGCTTAGACTGTGGTGAATTAATGCTAATTCAATCCGGTGGAACAGTTTGCGGAGAATGTGAAAGCGAAAACTTACAATGGTACGATGAAGATAGACCAGAGTGGACTATTGAAGAGCTAGAAGCAGAAGGATTTATCATAATTGAAAAGTAGCAATAAATTCAGGATTTTATCATCAAGAAAAGGAGATTAAACTATGGAACTTAAAAATGTATTGAAGACTATTGGTGGTGGAACTTGTATACAGATTTTTGCAGAAGGTAAAAGTATTTTTTATGGTTGTATGTGCGAAGTTCTGCAAGCTGATTTTGAAAACCTTATTGAAAAATATTCGGAGAATAAGGTATACAGAATCAACTATAACAAAGATAATGGTGCGATAACATTGGCTTGTTAGAACTTTGAAATCAGGATTTAAAGGAGGTTTAGCATGATAGTAAAAGTTAAGGCATTGAGAACAGAAGATGTGGAAATGGATTTAACATTAAAAGATATGTATAACATGATGTTAAGTTCACTTGGAATTGATGATAAACATTCTAAAATTAAAGTTATTGATAATGAGATTTTTTTCTATGAAAATACATCCAGACATGGAACTCCTGATTATGAAGTGGTACATAAGCAGAGAGTTGATGATGAAACAGCTAATATAATTGTTACGTTGTTAGATTTGAAGGATGAAATTGATATTGTATCTAAGAGATTGCAGATTAAACAGATAGAAGTTGAGAAGAATCTATTAGATATGAAACTTAAGAACTTAGGTTAGTTTTAGTGGAGGTACATTATGAGTTTTAAATCTTATGACTTAGTAGTTAGATATACAAATTGTGATGATGTAAGATGCGAAAAGAAATGGGGAAGCATTCAGGACTTTTATGAAGATATGTACACTGATGATGAGGAAAAACTTTGGGAAATTCCAATGGATGATGACTATGATGTGGAGGCTATCTTCTTTGGACATACTGGAGATGTTAAACACTTTGCAACAATTGGAGAACTTGTTGACTTTTGTAGAAAACAGATTTTTGCAGAATAAGATTTAGGAGGAACAAAAGAAGTGATTTTAGTACTTAATAGATTAACATTGAATACAGATAATTTTGAAGCAATATCAATTGATGAATCAAAAACATCTGCAAGAGTAGTGGTACATACACCTACAAAAGCATACGAAGTGTACGATGCATCTTTGTCATTATTAGAGGGTGCACCATTTTCAAGATGCATTGAAATTATTAAATATTTTTATTCATGTGTAGTTAGGGATATCAATAAGTATCCAAACCATAGTAAAGATTATTGTGCAAGAGAGGATAAACTTATTGATGTAGTAAAATCATATCATACTAACTTATTATCAAATACAGACTTTATGAATGCAATTGATAATATTGAATTAATCAAAAAGTCAGGTGAAAACCAGGATAAGTTAGATGATTACATAAAAACAGTCAGAGAAATCGAAGAAAAATATAGAAGAGGAGCATTTATAGATATTGACTCATTATTAAAATATAGCTTATAGGAAGTATGCATAAAATAAAGGAGATGTTATAATGGTAGGGCTTAGAGCAAAATTTAAAAATACTAATCAACTTGAAGCTGATACTAAGAAATTTAGAGAAAAGATGCTTGGAAAGCATATAGGGGAATTACCAGACAAAATCATATTCAGTTTATCAGCAGATGGTCAGTTAGGTGAGGGTGTAATTGACCTAATTTTGTCTGTAACAGAACATGGTAAAAATAAGTTCACATATAATGAAACAAATGATATGCCAAGCTATATGAGCTTTGATGCATCTAAAGAAAGTATTTTAGATAAAGCAATTTTTGATTTAGCTGAATTAAAAAACGATTTATCTAAGGCTAAAAATGTATTCGATGATAGAAGATTTAGAATCTGTGCTTATATTACAAGTGCATTAAACGATGATGAAAAATCAGTATATCATAAATTTTGTATATTTAATAATTTAAGATTTAAAATTGAGATGGTTACTGGTACAAAGAAAGAACTAATTTATTCATTAGATCTTAGTGAATATTATGCATTAAATAGTAATAAAGATGTATGTGATTTTGAACTATGCAGTGATGGTACTTACAGAATTACATATCTATAAAATAATTTAATGAAAATATAAATTATATATTGACAAAATATTTACAAAATGTTAATATGTGATTATGAAATTAAGAGTAAGGGGGAAGATAAGTAAATGAAAGATGATAAAATGTATACAGAACTTCAAGAAAATGGAGTAATTGATAATCCTTTTGATGTGATGATGCATCACTCATTAGAATTAACTAGAGGCCTTCTGTTTAGTTGCCATAGATTAAAAAATCCTGATGTACCAGAGCAAGTGTGTATAAACAAGGAGAAAATTGAAGCATACACTAATAAGATTCAAGAAGAGCTTTCAAAATTAATGAATATGTCCGATGAAACAGTTGCTATGTGCAGAGAGACTTCTCATTATTATCAGCGAGATGAATTTGAAGCAATGAATAAAATTCTGCTCGAACTTGAGAGAAATATGCAAACAGTATATAGCCAAAGTGTGCCTAGTAGAAATGATAGATTTGAGCAGATTAGACTTGGGAAAGACTCTGATGAATACAAAAGAATTCTTGAATTAAGAATTCTCATAACAGATTCTAAAGAATTATCATCCATGGGTGATAATGATTTAAGAAACTTATACGATGTAATTTCTCGTCCTGATGTCTGTGCAAAATACTGGATGACACAGGAGGAATTGGAAGAAAAGCAGAAAATAATTGAAAAATATAGCTTAACAGAAAATGATATAGAATATATGATTTCATATAGAAACAATAAAAAATAAGATAATAAATTTAGGTAATACAAGTTACTTCTGGAGGAAAAGGAATGACTAAGGGCAAAAGAACACCAACAATTGAAAATAGAAAAGCATACCATGACTATTTCATTGAAGAAACATTAGAATGTGGTATTGAACTTCGAGGTAATGAAGTAAAAAGTCTTAGAGAAGGTAAGGCTTCCATTAAAGAAGCCTGGGTTGCAATTGAGAATAATGAGATGCTAATCAAAAAGATGCATATTACCAAATGGGATACCGCAAACTTATTTGATGTTGATGAGAACAGGGAAAGAAAATTACTTGCTCATAAGAGTGAAATCAAAGAGCTTGATAGAAAAGCTCAGTTACAGGGGTATACTCTTGTACCATTAAAGGTGTATTTTAATAATGGAAAATGCAAGATACTTGTAGGTTTAGCTAGGGGTAAGCATAATTATGATAAACGACATGTAGCTAAGGAGAAACAAGCAAAGAGAGATATGGATAGAGCAATTAAAAATTATAGTTAATTAAGGGAATAACATTCTAAAATATATAGGTTCTAAAAAACTACAGGCAATTTATTGAGTGAATCAATTCAAAATTAAGGAAGTCAACTAGAAT
The DNA here is from genome assembly GCA_017625335.1 of Lachnospiraceae bacterium. GTDB lineage: Bacteria > Bacillota > Clostridia > Lachnospirales > Lachnospiraceae > Coprococcus_C. The sequence goes on along the minus strand of JAGALE010000415.1, from coordinate 2,492 downwards.
AAAAATAAATGCTTATTTTTAAGCATTTAGATTATTTAGAAATAAAATTAATTTTATTTTTTTGAAAGGTGGCTGACATGAGTAGTATCAAGGTAGATATTAGTGAGTTAATTGATAAGCTTGAGGCAATGCTTGAGGACGATTTTATAACTGCTCAGCTTACTATAGTTGATGATGATTATGTCAGTGAACTTGCAGTTGACGCAGTTGGTATAGATGAAGATGACAGTAGAAGTTATGGGTCTATCACCGAAACAACAAGTGATTTTTAACACTAGAGGTACTACACATTAAGAAATTTAATGTGTAGTATTTTGCATTTTCAAGAAAAACATATAGAATTTAAAGTGTTAGACATATATGTTATATCATATATGAAAAAAGTTAATACAGTTTTAATACATTAGTATGTTAACAACATTAAGAAAATAAAAATTATTTTTCTTGTGAGTTAATAACAAAATAGAATTAAAAATTTTTCAATAAAATAATTATATACAACATTATGAATTTTTTAGGTTAAACACTGGGTAAAAATCTAGGTATACAGTTGAATTAAAAATTTGTTGAAATTTTTGATAGTTAGTGTTGACCTAAAAATGGATATATTTTTAGGAGTAATGAAATTAATTATGCATTTAGATTAAAATAGACATTAAAATAAAGTAATACCTTATAACATGCATTTAGGTATTATGTAGTAATTAAATAAATTTTTAATTTTGTGAGGAGAAAGTATATGAATGGACATGTTATTGTAGAGGGACTTAATTCAGAAAGCACAGATATTTTAAATAATGCTTTTAGGATATCTTTACAAGATAATTGTGCTGAGGCAACAACACTTCATTTAATGGTTGCAGCACTTGAGAACATGAGAATTGCAAATCAGTTTACTGAGACTACAGGAGTTAATACAGATGCTATCTTTGATGAGTATTGTGTAAGAATTGAAGAGGAAACAGATGTATTACCTGAAAAAGATAGAATATACATAGCAAATGTAGTTATATCAAGAGATTTAGATGAAATATTAACTAAATCATCTTATATTTATAGAGTTACAGGACAATTAATTACACCTGAAATGCTTATATATTTAATGATGAGACAAACAAATACACCTGCAACAAGATTACTCAAAGGAGTTGATGCAGGTGTAGAAGAATCAGTAGGTAAGTTTAGATTACTTGCAGATTTAAGTGCAGATTCAGAGGAGTTTGATATAGAAGAAGTTGAAGAATTTGACATATCAAAGAAGCCAGTGGCATCTACACAAGATTATTTTGAAGCAATTCATGGGGAGTTAATTAAATCTATTTTTGGTAATATGTCAACATATGATAAAAATGACGATACTAAAGATAAAATACCTTATGGGCTGACCAATCTTACAGAAAAGGTGTATAGTGGTGAAATAGAGCCTTCTATTAATAGAGATTATGAAATATTAGATATTATAGAAACATTATCAAAAAAGAAGAATGCAAATGCATTATTAATAGGTGAACCAGGTGTTGGCAAAACATCAATTGTTCATGGATTTGTACATAAATTATCTACTGATAATACATATGAAGAATTCATTGATAAAGAAGTATACGAGTTAAAAGTAGATAGACTAGTTCAGGGTTCAGGGATGCGTGGTGAGCTTGAGTCTAGACTTAATGGTATTATTGATTTCATTAAGAGTACAGGCAGTATTCTTGTAATTGATGAATTTCAATCATTAATGAAATTAGGTGATGTAGGTGGTTCAGTATCTCCTATTAATATTTTAAAACCATACTTAGAGAGTGGTGAAATCAATGTAATTGGAATGACTACACTTAGTGAATATAAAAATATGTAGAAGGAGATACGGCTTTGTGTAGAAGGTTTAAGCTGATTGAGGTTAAAGAGCCTTCTATAGCAGATACAATTACAATAGTATCTAAGTCAGTCAGAAGTTATGAGGAGTATCATGGCTGTAAAATATCCAAAGAACAGATTAAATTATTAGTAAAACTTGCAGATAGATATATTACTACCAGAAAATTACCTGATAAAGCATTTGCAGTATTGGATGAAGCGATGGCTGTTACAAAATTAAAAGGTGCAAAAAATGTTACATCCAAAGAGATTAAGCAGGTAGTATCTAAAATTTCAGGTGTGCCAATCAATGAGATGTCTAAGACAGAGATTGAAAAAGTAAGCGGACTTGAAAAAGAATTTAAAAAGCATATTATTGGACAAGATAATGCTGTTGAAATAGTATGCAAAGCTATTAAGAGAGGAAAAGCTGGAATTAATGATCCTGATAAACCTGTTGCAAGCTTCTTATTTGTAGGACCTACTGGTGTTGGTAAAACAGAACTTTGTAAAGTGTTAAGTAGGAATTATGGCAGCTTAGATGAACGAAATACACTAATCAGACTTGATATGTCAGAATATTCAGAAAAACACAGGTCTGGATTTCGTGGGAAGTACGGAAACCATCGAAGAAGTGCATG
>JAGALE010000414.1 GCA_017625335.1 Lachnospiraceae bacterium | reverse complement strand
TATATCACCTTTACATCTCCCAAAGGATACTTATTCTTAAGAATATCATTTACCACATAGCTGGCCTCATTCATAGAACCATAGCCCTTGAAGAATTTAACTTCATCCTGAGACAACTCCAAATCTGATATGCTATTCTTGTCCGAGATGCATATCACATTTCCCCCTGTTTTACTTATCAAGGTTTCAATAAAATCTATCTCAAGGTTAGTCATATCCTCAGAATCATCATACAGTCCACTTACAGTTCCACCACAGATTTCTTCCATGGTATCCTTATCATTCACTGTATTAATGTAAGCTAATGACTCTTTTATCAGAAGGGTACTATCCATCAGTCCATTATCAGTCAAATACTTCTGATACTTAGCTTCAAGAAGCTTCAAATCCTGGATTCTGTCAGAGCCATCTTCCTTAATGTCATTCCAACCATTTCTTCCTATCGCATCTAAAACACTATAAAGCTCCCTAGCCATATTAAGGGATATAAGATTCTTATCCTTAAAATACTGACATTCTCCTGCCTCAAGCATTTCCATAAGAATTTTCTTAAGTATTATAGTAGATTCCATTTCAGAGATTACTATCCTGGGATCACTATCCTCCACAGACTGCTTATAAAAAAACACAGCATCTGCAAGCTGCTTCGCTGTCTTATATTCCACATTCTTAACCACTTTATCAAAGGGCTCACCGCTTTCGTTTTTCATAGCCTTTATGTAGCTTTTTATTCTCTCCGTATTCTTAACCACAAGTATTCTCTTGTAATTAGAATCCTGCTGGGCAAATGTCCTAATACCAACCATACAAAACTCTACCTCTCCTTTGTAATTATTTATAAGTTCCATCCTCCTTATTTTAGTAGAATGGAACTTATAACCCTACCAAAAATAATAACAAATTTCTACATATTTCACAACCAAACTAACTAGTAAATCAAACTAATTTTACATAATTTGCAAACCTAAATATCTGTTAGTCAGTAACCGTATTATACACAAATCCAATAGGATTCTTAGAAACCGGCTTAACACCATTAAGCTTATCTACAGCGCGATTTACATCTGCCACAGATGCTCGTCTTTCCTTCTTACCAGTGCGGTAATTATTAATACTAATCTGACTGATAATTGCCTCTGTAAGCTTACGGGCAGCTCTTGCATTACCAAACTCCTCATCCTCAGAGTTTCTTGCTTCTTCTATATAATTACGAATGGCTTCCTTAGTTCCCTTCTTGAGAGTGTAACCATTATCAAAGAGCATATCCACAGTAATGTCTGTAAGCTCATCTGTAGAGTAATCCTCGAATTCCACCTGTCTGGTAATTCTTGATTTTAAGCCCTCGTCAAGCTCAAGGAATCCTTCCGCCTCTCTCGGATACATGGCAAATACAACCATTACATCATCATATTCCTCCATATATCTAACGAATTCCTTAATTGCCTCTTCAACAAATCCCCCTGCCTTCTCATCAAGAAGGAAGCCTGCTTCATCTACAAAGAGGACTCCACCTCTGGCATTCTCGAAGCACTTTGCAACCTGATGGGCAGTGTGACCTACGTACTTACCTACCAAGTCCTTTCTAGTAGCCATAACAAAGTTGCCATTGCCCACACCGGCCTCATCATACACATCCGCCACAAGCTTTGCACAGGTTGTCTTGCCTG
>JAGALE010000413.1 GCA_017625335.1 Lachnospiraceae bacterium | reverse complement strand
CTCAAGCTCTTGCTTTGGCTAATGTTTGTCAGTGTATTATTACAGGAGAGAGTATAGGTCAGGTATCAAGCCAGACTGTACAGAGTTTATCTGTAATTGATCTTGCAGCTGATAAGCTTCCTGTTATGAGACCATGTATAGGTATGGATAAGCAGGAGATTATAGATTTATCAGAGAAAATTGGCACCTATGAGACATCTATTCAGCCATATGAGGATTGTTGTACAACATTTGTGGCTAAGCATCCTGTTACAAGACCTAAGCTTGACAAGATACTAGAATCAGAGCAGGCCTTGGTTGGAAAGATAGAGGAACTTTATGAGAAGGCTATGAATGAGGTTGAGATTGTAATTTGTAAATAAAATTAATGAGTAATAAATTGCTTTGTGGTATTAAATAGAATTATAGTATATGGTTAATAATAAAATTGATTCAAGAACTAAAGAAACTGCTACTGATAATATAGATAATAAGGAATCCTCAAAAAGTAATTATACTATGGGTGTGACCTGTCTTCTTGGTTCAGTAATATGCTTTTCTTTGATGAATTTGTTTGTAAGGCTTGCTGGAGATTTGCCGTCTATACAAAAAAGCTTTTTTAGGAATGTTATAGCTTTAATAGTTGCTCTTTTGGCTTTAAGTAAGTCAAGAGGAGACTTTAGGTGTAAAAAAGGTAATTTTAAGGACTTGTTTTTGCGCGCATTAGCTGGAACTATAGGTGTGTTTTGCAATTTTTATGCTATGGATAATCTAAATATATCTGATGCGTCTATACTTAACAAGCTGTCACCGTTTTTTGCCATTATATTTTCCTTTTTTATACTAAAGGAAAAGGCCAATAAATTCGAATGGACAGCAGTGATAATTGCTTTTGTCGGAGCACTCTTTGTTATTAAGCCATCTTTTAATGTAGAAGTAATACCTGCGTTTATAGGCTTCTTAGGTGGTTGTGCTGCGGGAATGGCGTATACATATGTTAGAAAGCTTGGTCTTAAGGGTGAGAGAAGTATGATAATAGTTCTGTATTTTAGTGTTTTTTCAACTCTTTGTACCTTGCCTCATATGATATTTGATTATTGTCCTATGAGCTTAAAGCAGTTAATTATACTTATTCTTTGTGGACTTAGTGCGGCAGGAGGTCAGGTTTTGATTACAAAGGCATATTCCTTTGCTCCTGCTAAGGAGATATCTGTATTTGATTTCTCCATTGTTATTACTACTGCGATTTTAGGTTATCTGTTCTTAAATCAGTCACCAGATATATTAAGTATAGTTGGATATGCTATTATTATAGGTGTGGCTGTGGTTAAGTGGCGTTATGGGCTGAAAATGTCTAAAAGAAAAGGGTGAATAGTATGATTATATATAATGCTGGGAAGATTAAATCCTTTGAAAATTTAAAGGCTCTTGCATTAATGGTAGGAGAAACTGAAGAATTTGCGGCATCATTGTGGAAGGATATGCTTCAGGATGAGGAGCTTCTTGAAGAATTTAACTATTATGTTGTTAATAGGACTCTGAAAGGAACTGTAAAATGTGGTGATTATTCACTTTTAGATCTTTACTTTGCGCAGATGAACAAATATAACTACTTTCATGATATAGGGAAAAACCCTAATAATTGCAATAAAGAGAGAATGATTCTACATGCATTTAAGCAAATGGTTGAGATGAAAAAGGATCCTGATTATCAAAAGCATTTTGAAAGTGCTGAATATAAAAGTATGGATGTAATGTAATATATAGAACAGGAGAGAGATTATGAATATTGAGAAAATTATAGCAGAGGAATTAAATGTTAAGGTTTGGCAGGTTGAAAAAACTGTTGAGCTTATTGACGAGGGTGATACAATTCCTTTCATTTCAAGATATCGTAAGGAGGTTACAGGTTCTCTTAATGACGAACAGCTTAGAACTCTTGATGAGAGACTTACATATCTTAGGAATTTAGAGGATAAGAAGGGTACAGTTCTGTCTACTATTGAAGAGCAGGGAAAGTTAACCGATGATTTAAAGAAGCAGATAGAAGATTGTATGACTATGGTTGCACTTGAGGATTTATATAGACCATATAGACCTAAGAGAAGAACCAGAGCAACAATTGCAAAGGAAAAGGGATTAGAAGGACTTGCTAATATTATTAGCCTTCAGATGACGGATAAGACTATATTAGAGGAGGCTGCAGCTTATATCTCAGAGGAGAAAGAGGTACTTACTGCAGAGGATGCTATAGCTGGAGCTAAGGATATTTTGGCAGAGGTTTATGCTGATGAGGCTGACTATAGAACTAAGATTAGAGATTTAACAAGAAGCAAGGGTAAGCTTATATCTTCTGCGAAGGATCCGGAAGCAAAGTCAGTGTACGAGATGTATTATGACTTTCAGGAAGATATTAAGAAGATGGTAGGCTATAGAATCCTTGCTGTTAACAGAGGTGAGGCTGAGAAAATCCTAACAGTAAAGATTGAGGCACCTGTGGCTGATATAATAAAATATTTAAAGAAGCAGGTTATTACTATAGAGGATCATGATAGTGCTACTTACATTGCGGAGGCGGTAGAAGATAGCTATGAGAGACTTATTGCTCCGTCTATAGAACGAGAGATAAGAAATGAGCTAACTGAGATGGCTGAGGAGGGTGCGATAAGTGTATTCGGTAAAAACCTGCATCAGCTACTTATGCAGCCACCTGTTGCAGGACAGACTGTTTTAGGTTGGGACCCTGCTTTTAGAACAGGTTGTAAGTTAGCGGTAGTAGACCCAACAGGTAAGGTGCTTGATACGGTAGTTATATATCCAACTGCACCACAGAATAAGGTTGCAGAGGCAAAAGCTACCTTGAAGAAGCTTATCGATAAATATGGTATTACACTTATATCTCTTGGTAATGGAACAGCTAGCCGTGAATCGGAGATGGTTATTGTTGAGCTTCTTAAGGAAATTAAGGCCAATGTTAAATATGTAATAGTAAATGAAGCGGGAGCATCAGTTTATTCTGCTAGTAAGCTTGCAACAGAGGAATTTCCTAATTTTGATGTTGGACAGCGTTCCGCTGCATCAATAGCAAGAAGATTACAGGATCCACTCGCTGAACTTGTGAAGATCGATCCTAAATCAATAGGTGTTGGTCAGTATCAGCATGATATGAATCAAAAGAACCTTGGAAATGCACTTACAGGAGTTGTAGAAGATTGTGTTAATAGTGTAGGTGTTGATTTAAATACAGCATCTGCATCCCTACTTGAGTACATTTCAGGTATCAATAAGATGCTAGCAAAGAATATAGTTACTTATAGAGAGGAAAATGGTCAGTTTAAAAATCGTAAGGAGCTTCTTAAGGTTGCAAAGCTTGGTCCAAAGGCCTATGAGCAGTGTGCCGGATTCCTTAGAATCAGTGGTGGTAACGAAATTCTTGATAATACTTCAGTTCATCCTGAAAGCTATGAAGCAACAAAAGCACTTATGGCAAAGCTTGGACTTTCTGATGAGGAGCTTAAAACAGGTGGACTTAAGGGAATATCTAAGAAGATTACAAATACCAAGAAGATTGCCGAGGAACTTGGTATTGGTGAACCAACTCTTCTTGATATTATTAACGAGCTTGAAAAGCCAGGTCGTGATCCTAGAGAAGAGATGCCAAAACCAATTCTTAAGAGTGATGTCCTTGAGATGAAGGACTTAAAGGAAGGAATGGAGCTTAAGGGTACAGTTAGAAATGTTATTGATTTCGGAGCGTTTATAGATATCGGTGTTCATCAGGATGGACTTGTACACATTTCGAAGATGAGCGACAAGTACATCAAGCACCCACTTGAAGTTGTAAGTGTTGGAGATGTGGTAGATGTAACAGTTCTTGCTGTAGATCTAGAGAAGAAGCGTATCCAGCTTTCTATGATTTAAATTACATTATGAGAAGACAAGAAAAAACCGGCCTAGGCCGGTTTTTTCTTAGGATAGAGTAGAGTGATTAAGCACGCTCAACTTTTCCTGACTTTAAGCATGAAGTACAAACGTAAATCTTCTTAGCTGATCCATCAACGATAGCCTTAACAGACTTGATGTTAGACTTCCACATTCTATTTGATCTTCTATGAGAATGGCTCACGTTGTTACCGAAATGAGCACCTTTTTCACAAATACTACACTTTGCCACTGTTAGCACCTCCTTGACAAAACATTTAAGTTTACCTTGCCGTAAACTCACAACGTACATATAATAACAAAAAAGAATATAATATGCAAGAAGAAAATTCATAAATTTTTCAAAATTATTATATTTTGTCAGTTTTACTTGATTAAATTAATTGCAATGGGTATAATTATTGTGATATTGTGTGTACTGATAATTGAAAAAAGTACATTTTAGTAGAAGTCTGTAAATATAAATATATAAGGAGGGTAATGTTCATGAGTGGATATATGTCTAACGAGAACGGTGAAATTATTATTGAGAATGAAGTAATTGCCCAGTATGCTGGAAATGCTGCATTAGGATGCTTTGGTATAGTAGGTATGGCAGCTATCAGTATGAAGGATGGTATCGCTAAGCTTCTCAAAGGCGATAAGATAAGCAGAGGAGTTAATGTAACTATAGGTGAGAATAATGAGCTTACAATCGATTTCCACATTATTGTGGCTTATGGTGTAAGTATTTCTACAGTATGTGATAATTTAATCAGTACAGTTAAGTATTCTATTGAAGAAATGACATCTATGCCTGTAAAGGCAATCAACATCTTCGTTGAAGGTGTAAGGGTTATAGATTAGTAGGAGGAAAGTTAAAGTGGCTATTAAGAAAATTGATGCAAGTATGCTTCAGAAAGCATTTATTGCAGGTGCGTATAATTTAGAGAAGAATAAAGACTATATTAATGAACTTAATGTATTCCCTGTTCCAGATGGTGATACAGGTTCTAATATGTCACTTACAATTATGGCCGCAGCTAAGGAGGTTAGCGCTTTATCTGATCCTTCTATAGCTGATTTGTCTAAGACTATATCTAGTGGTTCTCTTAGAGGCGCAAGAGGAAATTCAGGTGTTATCCTTTCTCAGCTTTTAAGAGGTTTTTGTAAAGAGATAAAGGATAAGAAGGTTATAACTCCAAAGATACTTGCTGATGGATTTGTAAGAGGCTGTGAGACAGCATACAAGGCTGTTATGAAGCCTAAGGAAGGTACAATTCTTACTGTTGCAAAGGGTCTTGCTGAAAAGGCGGTAGAGGTTGCTGCTGAAGGCGTTGACTTTGTTGAAATGGGAGAGAAGGTTATAGAGTACGGTAATGAAGTATTAGCTAAAACTCCTGATATGCTTCCTGTACTTAAAGAGGCAGGTGTTGTAGACTCAGGTGGACAGGGTCTTATGGAGTTTATTATTGGTGCTTACAATGGACTTACCGGTAAAGAGGTTGTTGATGATAAGATTATGTCAGCTCCTAAGGTAAATGTAAGTACAAATGTAAGCTCTGAGGATATTGATACCTCACATATTACCTTTGGTTATTGTACAGAGTTTATTATCCTTCTCGAGAAGGAATGGAATATGGATATAGAGCTTAAGTTTAAGGAATTCTTGGGTTCTATAGGAGATTCTCTTGTTGTTGTATCTGATGATGAGATAGTAAAGGTTCATGTTCATACTAATCATCCTGGTCAAGCATTTGAGAAGGGTCTCGAGTATGGTCAGCTTACTAATATGAAGGTTGACAATATGAGAGAAGAGCATCGCGAGAAGGTTATTATGGAGCAGGATAGACAGAAGGCTGCAGAGAAGGAGCTTGACGCAGTTGAGGCTAAGGCAGATGAGCCTAAGAAGCCTTATGGCTTTGTAGCTGTTTCTGTAGGTCAGGGCTTAAATAGCATTTTCCTTGATCTTGGTGTTGATTATATTATCCAGGGTGGTCAGACTATGAACCCAAGCACAGAGGATGTTCTTGGTGCTATAGCTAATGTTAATGCAGAAACTGTATTTGTTCTTCCAAATAATAAGAACATTATACTTGCAGCTAATCAGGCTGCATCTATAGAGGACGATAAGAATGTAATAGTAATTCCATCCAAGACTATACCTCAGGGTATTGGAGCTATGATTGGTTTCGAGGAGAGTATGTCTGCTGAGGACAACGAAGCTAGCATGACTGAGGCAATGTCAGCAGTAAAGTCTGGTCAGGTTACCTATGCTGTTAGAGATACATCAGTTGATGGCAAGGAAATAAAAATTGGTGACTTTATGGGTATTGATGACACCGGAATTAAGTCAGTAGGTACTGATATAGTTGAGGTTATCAAGGAACTTATTAAAGAGATGTCTGATGAGAATTCAGAGCTCTTAAGTGTATACTATGGTGAGGATGTATCCAAGGAGGATGCTGAGGCACTTGTAGCTACTCTTGAGGAGGAATATCCTGACTATGAGATAGAGCTACATGCTGGTAATCAGCCGGTATATTATTATATTATTTCAGTTGAATAATGATATATTTATGCCCGGACAATAAAATGTCCGGGTGTTTTTTGCTTTCGTATGTTT
>JAGALE010000412.1 GCA_017625335.1 Lachnospiraceae bacterium | reverse complement strand
CCCTTTGGGAGCTTTTTTGATAATACTTTCTGCGCATGTGATTATGTTTTTTAATCTTTCACTTTCTTTGAGTAATTCATGTAATAATTTACTCATATTTCACCTTCTTTCTTTTACTTGTGATGTGGAATAGGAAGACTTGTTTGGGTATTACGGATATAACTGGATGACCTACTGGTTTATCCGTACTTTTTCTACTGACACAGCTATTAACTTTAGCTTTTTTCTACATATATACGGATTTCTGCACCCAACTTGCTTTTTTATCCGTGAATTCTAGCAAGAAACTACCGGAAAATTGACTCAGCACACTTATTTTACGGATAATTCACTTACTTCTCCTATATCCTCCGTACTAACAATCTCCGCCACTGTCGTGAAGCAACAATCGCACCTAATTTTACCTCACTTTTACGGATATCTAGCTAACTTCTTCTATATACTCCGTACCAGCAACCTAAATCACCTGCCACGCGGCACTTATCACGACCTATTTCACCTCAATTTTACAGACAAACAACAGCATAACGAAACTTTCTCCGTATCACCACCTTCAAACCATTCTTAAACTTGTGACTTTCTGGAATATACCTATGAATTGTACAGATAAATTAAAGAATTATGATGTTTTGTATGAACTACAAGAACAAATATAGGATAACAAGCCAACCTACGCTTGTCAACAAGAAAAAAGAGCTTCCCGATTACTCGGAAAGCTCTTGAAAAATCTAAATTTGTGGTTCTATCATCCATCATCCACTCTACTAAACTCGAACTTCGTCTACGACTTGCTTTCGTTAAGTTCTCAATGCCTACTCGATGATAGATGCAACTCTACCAGAACCTACTGTTCTACCACCTTCTCTGATAGCGAAAGTAAGACCCTGAGCCATAGCGATTGGGTGGATGAGCTCGATTGTCATCTCTACGTTATCACCAGGCATACACATCTCTGTACCAGCTGGAAGGTTACATACACCAGTTACGTCTGTAGTTCTGAAGTAGAACTGTGGACGGTAGTTGTTGAAGAATGGAGTATGACGTCCACCCTCTTCCTTAGTAAGAACGTAAACCTGAGCAGTAAACTTAGTATGGCAAGTTACTGAACCTGGCTTACAGAGAACCTGACCTCTTACGATGTCCTCTCTCTTAATACCTCTAAGAAGTGCACCGATGTTATCACCAGCCTGACCCTCGTCAAGAAGCTTTCTGAACATCTCGATACCTGTTACAGTAGTCTTCTGCTTCTCTGGCTTAATACCAACGATCTCAACTTCCTCGTTAACACGGATAACACCAGCCTCAACTCTACCAGTTGCAACTGTACCACGACCTGTGATTGTGAATACATCCTCTACAGGCATGATGAAGTCCTTATCAGTATCTCTCTGTGGATCTGGAACGTACTCATCAACAGTCTTCATAAGCTCAAGGATCTTGTCACCCCACTCTGAAGATGGATCCTCAAGAGCCTTAAGAGCTGAACCCTTAACGATTGGACAATCAGTGAACTCGTACTCCTCAAGAGCCTCAGTGATCTCCATCTCAACGAGCTCAAGAAGCTCCTCATCATCAACCATATCACACTTGTTCATGAATACAGTGATGTAAGGTACACCTACCTGACGTGAAAGAAGGATGTGCTCCTTAGTCTGAGCCATAACACCATCAGTAGCAGCAACAACGAGGATAGCACCATCCATCTGAGCTGCACCAGTGATCATGTTCTTAACGTAGTCAGCATGTCCTGGACAGTCTACGTGAGCGTAGTGTCTGTTCTCAGTCTCGTACTCAACGTGAGCAGTAGAGATAGTGATACCTCTTTCTCTCTCTTCTGGAGCCTTATCAATATTCTCGAATGCAACAGCCTCACCAGTACCAAGTCTCTCATGAAGAGTCTTAGTGATAGCAGCTGTTAAAGTAGTCTTACCGTGATCAACGTGTCCGATTGTACCAATGTTACAATGTGGTTTAGTTCTTTCAAACTTAGCTTTTGCCATTATTATATTCCTCCTTAACTTTTGCCCTTATTGGGCTAATTCTCGGCTATCATCTATTATATTAAAATATAGTAATATTTTCAAGCCTTTTTAGTTTTTATTATAATCAAATTTTTAAAATGGATTACGTGAAACATAATCCTATATTCCAGTGAATAAATGCCATATATAGCACTTATCCACTTAGATTTTCATAATAAGAGACCTATTACTGTCCCTTCTTTGCAGCGATAACCTTCTCCTGAACTGACTTTGGAGCCTGCTCATACTTCTCGAAGAACATAGAGTAGTTACCACGTCCCTGAGTCTTTGAACGAAGGTCTGTTGAGTATCCGAACATCTCAGAAAGTGGAACGAATGCTCTAACAATCTTACCACCGCCAAGGTCATCCATACCCTCGATACGTCCACGACGTGAGTTAATATCACCAATAACATCACCCATGTACTCCTCTGGCATAGTTACCTCAACTCTCATGATAGGCTCAAGCAATACTGCTCCTGCCTTAGCCATAGCATCCTTGAATGCCATAGAACCGGCAATCTGGAATGCCATTTCACTTGAATCGACTTCATGGTATGAACCATCATATACTGTAGCATGAACACCAAGTACTGGGAATCCACCAAGGATACCAGCTGCTGCTGCTTCCTGAATACCATGTCCAACTGCTGGAATGTACTCCTTAGGAATAGCACCACCTACTACAGTTGACTCGAATAAGAGTGTTGGTGGCTCATTAATTAATATATTAGCCTTTGGATCATAATCAAACTTATCACAGTTAGCTTCCATAGGCTCAAAGTGTACCTTACAGTGACCATACTGACCACGACCACCTGACTGCTTAGCATACTTGCTATCTACGTCAACAGCCTTAGTAAATGTCTCCTTGTAAGCAACCTGTGGAGCACCAACGTTTGCTTCTACCTTAAACTCACGAAGAAGTCTATCAACGATAATCTCAAGGTGAAGCTCACCCATACCAGCGATGATTGTCTGACCAGTCTCTGCATCTGTATGAGCTCTAAATGTAGGATCCTCCTCAGCAAGCTTTGCTAAAGACTCTCCAAGCTTACCCTGACCAGCCTTAGTCTTAGGCTCGATAGCGAGCTCGATAACTGGCTCTGGGAATTCCATAGACTCAAGAATTACTGGATGCTGCTCATCACAAATTGTATCACCAGTACCAGTTACCTTAAATCCGATTGCAGCTGCGATATCACCTGAGTAAACCTTGTCTAACTCAGTTCTAGCGTTAGCATGCATCTGAAGGATACGACCAACTCTCTCCTTCTTACCCTTGGTAGCATTTAATACGTATGAACCTGCATTAATTGTACCTGAATATACTCTAAAGTAAGCAAGCTTACCTACGAATGGGTCTGTCATAATCTTGAATGCAAGAGCAGCAAATGGCTCATCATCTGATGAGTGCTTCTCAATCTCATTACCTTCCATATCAACACCCTTAATAGCAGGGATGTCAAGTGGTGAAGGCATGAACTCGATAACAGCATCAAGAAGCTTCTGAACACCCTTATTTCTATATGCTGTACCACAGCATACAGGAACAGCTGAACAGTCACAAGTTGCCTTTCTAAGAACGGCCTTCATCTCTTCAACTGATGGCTCCTCGCCCTCAAGATACATCATCATTAAGTCATCATCTAACTCACAGATCTTCTCAACTAACTCGTTTCTGTAAAGATCAGCATCATCCTTCATATCCTCTGGGATATCTACGATTGAGATGTCATCTCCCTTATCATCATTATAGATGTAAGCCTTCATCTCGAATAAGTCGATGATTCCCTTGAACTCGTCTTCCTTACCGATTGGTAACTGAATACAGATAGCATTCTTACCAAGTCTAGTCTTAATCTGTTCTACTGCGCCGTAGAAGTTTGCACCTAAGATATCCATCTTATTGATGAATGCCATACGTGGTACGTTATAAGTGTCAGCCTGACGCCAAACGTTCTCTGACTGTGGCTCAACACCACCCTTAGCACAGAATACACCAACAGCACCATCAAGTACTCTAAGTGAACGCTCAACCTCTACAGTGAAGTCAACGTGTCCAGGAGTATCAATGATGTTGATACGATGCTCTAAAGCACCTGCCTTTGGCTTACAGTTTTCCTGTAATGTCCAATGACATGTTGTTGCAGCTGAAGTGATTGTGATACCTCTTTCCTGCTCCTGAGCCATCCAGTCCATGGTAGCAGTACCTTCATGAGTATCACCAAT
>JAGALE010000411.1 GCA_017625335.1 Lachnospiraceae bacterium | reverse complement strand
TATCTACTTTTGTGATGAGCATATGGTTTTTATTATCTAATTTAAGAGGCTTTGATCATATAGTAAGTACTAATGGATTTGGAGATATTCAAGCAGGAAAAAATTTATTTTCATTTATGTATATTTATATGATAGGTGGATATATTAGATTGCATTGTTCAAAGTATGAGTCACCCAAGCCTCTGTATTTGGTAGGGGCATTTGTATGTTGGATAATTAATGTACAATTAGGGAATGGAATACTTGAATTTTTAGAACTTCAAGATATGGTTTTAAAATTCTCGAATCCTTTGATTATTTTAAGCGCTGTATTTTTATTATTGTATTTTAAAGATTTACATTTTCAAAGTAAAATAGTGAATACTATAGCATCTACATCCTTAGGGGTGTATGTCATTCATGAATTTGTATGTGTTAGAAATGTAATTTGGAGTATTTTTGATTTTAGAAAAGTTGATTGCTCAAACATGTTTTTTAACATAGTGTACATTTTTAGTATAATGATAATGGTATTTGGAGTTTGTGCAGCTTTAGATTTACTTAGACAAAAGCTATTCAATTTGTTCAAAAAGAAAAGTAAGAATAGCAAATCAATGTCAGAAAATAATGGTTAATTGCAGATTAGTATAGGAGATAAGATATGGAAACAGTATATTATATAGTTAAAAGTATAGAAGGCGATTACGCAAATTTAGTTAGAGAAGAGGATCCAAGTGGTGAACCAAAGCTTGTTGCAAGGGCACTGCTGCCTGAAAATATAAGTGAAGGTTGTAGATTAAAATATGAATTTTTACAGTATGAAATATGTTAATATAAAAATAGTTTTCCAAGAAAACCTACAAACATATGAACAATTATCGAAATAACTCTTGACATTATGTTTTTCGCATGCTATTATACCCTCATAGAAATTCCTATGAGGGAGTAGCAGACGTCAAGGGCGTAATAAGTCAACATCCTGGCCGAAAGGTCTGGCTTATTTTAAATTGCGAGACTCATGTATTGCTAATAAAGCTATACGTGTGTCTTATTTTTTATGATTTTAACCGGGTATAGCAATTAGCGTACCCGGTCTTTATTTTATATGTGTTGCGATGTGTCAGCACGGCGAGGAGTGAATTTCATAAGATAAGAAAGGATGGTAAAAAAATTATGTTTCTTGAAATCAGCGGAATTAAAAAGCACTTTGGAGATGGTGATAGCAGAGTAGATGTGCTTAAGGGTATCGACCTTCAAATCGAAAAGGGAGAGATTTGCGTTCTTCTTGGACCATCAGGCTCAGGAAAGTCAACACTTCTTAATATTATAGGAGGAATTGATGATGCAGATAGTGGATACATATCAATAAATGGCGAGAAAACTGCAGACATGAACGAAAAATCTCTAACAAAGTATAGAAGAAAACACTTAGGATACATTTTCCAGATGTATAATCTTATTCCTAATCTAAACATCAAAGAAAACATCGAGGTTGGCGCATATCTTAGTGACAATCCTTTAGATGTAGACGAAATTCTTAAAACTCTTGGCTTGTATGAGCATAGACACAAGCTTCCTAATCAACTTTCAGGTGGTCAGCAGCAGAGATGCGCTATTGGCCGTGCTATAGTTAAAAACCCAGATATTTTACTATGTGATGAGCCTACAGGTGCTCTTGATTACAATACTTCAAAGGACATTCTTAAGCTTATTGAAGATGTTAATAAAAAATATGGTAATACAGTTATAATGGTAACCCACAATGACGCTATAAAAAATATGGCTGATAGAGTGGTTAAGCTTAGAGATGGTGTTATTCGTAAGAATTACCTTAACGATGAAAAGATTGCTGCTATGGATCTTGATTGGTAGGAGGTGTAGATTATGAAGAATCCACTTAATAAACGATTTGTTAGAGAACTAAAAAGTGATTTAGGAAGATACATAGTTCTGTTTGTATTTATAGTAGCTATGATAGCTATAGTTTCAGGCTTTCAGGTTGCGGGAAATAGTATGATTAAGGCTTATGAAGAAAGCTTTGAAAAGTATAACATAGAGGATGGTAATTTTGAACTTACTGCTAAGGCAGATGGAGAGCTTATAGATAAGATTGAAGAAAATGATGTGACTATTTATGAGAACTTTTACTTAGAAGAGGAAACTACATTAGGAACAACTTTGAGAATCTTCAAAAATCGTGAAGAGGTAAATAGGGCATGTCTAATGTCAGGAAAGTTTCCGGTAGCAGATAATGAAATTGCTATAGACAGAATCCATGCTATCAAGAATGAGCTCGAGATAGGGGATACTATTACTGTGTCAGGTAAAGAGCTTAAGATATCTGGATTGGTAGCGCTTACCGATTATAGTGCATTATATCAAAGTCCTACAGATACTATGTTTGATACTAAGATGTTTGGTGTTGGCGTAATGACAGAGGAAGGCTTTGAGAGTATAGGCGATGATAGACTTCACTTTAGCTATTCTTGGAGATATGAGAAAAGACCTGTTGATGATGTAGAAGCTAAAGAAATGTCAGATGATTTAATGGAGTCTTTGTTACAGTGTACAATGCTTGAGAATTATATTCCTGCTTATAGTAATCAGGCTATTCAGTTTACAGGTAACGATATGGGTAGAGATAAGCTGATATTTGGAGTGTTCTTATATCTTGTTGTTGCAATTATAGCCTTTATATTTGCCATTACAACTAGCAATACTATAACAAAGGAATCAACAGTTATAGGAACTCTTAGAGCTTCTGGATATTCTAAGGGGGAGCTTATAAGACATTATCTCGCTATGCCTATGCTGGTTACTCTAATAGCAGCATTGGTAGGAAATATATTAGGTTACACACTTATGGAAGATTTTGCGGCAGACATGTACTATAACAGCTACTGTCTTACAACCTATGAGATACTTTGGAATGCTAAGGCTTTCGTTAATACAACTGTAATTCCGCTTGTGATAATGTTTTTGATTAATTTTCTTATACTTGTTAGAAAGTTTAAGCTTTCTCCACTTAGATTTATTAGACGAGATCTCAGTAGGAAAAAGAATAAGAAGGCGTTTAAGCTTAATACTAAGATTGGTATTATGAAACGTTTTAGACTTAGAATAATATTTCAGAATATGCCTAACTATATCACAATTGTATTCGGTGTTCTTTTGGCTAATGTAATAATGATTTTTGGATTAGCATTTCCTGCTCTTTTGAAAAATCACAGTGAGAAGCTAGCTGATAATATGCTGAGTCAGTACCAGTACATATTGAAAATGCCATCTGAAACAGATAACCAAAGCGCAGAACAGTTTACAGCCTATTCTTTAAAGACCTTAGAGACTAGAGGCTTTACTGAGCAGGTGAGCTTATTCGGTGTAGTTGAAGATAGTAAATATATTGATGTGGATTTTGAGGAAAATACAGTGTTTATATCAAGTGCATACTCTGAGAAGTACGATGTTCAGGCAGGGGACACCATAACCTTGAAAGAAGAGTTTGAGAATAAGGAGTATGAATTTAAGGTTAAAGGTGTTTATGATTATTCCATAGGAATAGCTGTATTTATGGCCGAGGAGGAGTTAAATACTTTGTTTGACTATGATGAAGGATATTTCAATGGATATTTCTCTAATGAGGAAATTACTGATATTGATGATAAGCTGATTGCAACAGTTATAACAAAGGATGATATGGATAAACTATCTAGACAGCTTATGGATTCTATGGGAAATATGATGGGATTATTTTTCGCAGTGGGAATAGTTATGTTTATGCTTATCATTTACCTGTTATCAAAGATAGTAATTGAAAAGAACTCTCAAAGCATATCCATGGTTAAGATACTTGGTTATGACAATAAGGAGATAACTAAGCTTTATATTGTAACAACAGCCATTGTTGTTATAGCATCTCTTATTATTACTATGCCGTTACTAGATTCCGTTATGGCTGTACTTTTAGAGTATATGTTCTTTATGTACTCAGGCTGGCTGACATATTATGTGCCAATTAGCCAATATGTTCTTGTAGTGGTTGCCGGTATAGTATCCTATGCCGTTATTGCATTCCTTTAGATGCAGAAGGTTAAGAAGATTCCTATGGAGGATGCATTAAAAACTGTAGAATAAAAGAGAAGCGGCCGGAATATAGCATATTGGTGCACATCCGCTTTTTATACCTACAGTATAGTTGACATCCTTCTGTAAAAGTGTTATCTTTGCATTTATTACTT
>JAGALE010000410.1 GCA_017625335.1 Lachnospiraceae bacterium | reverse complement strand
TTCTTCTAATCCGCTGTCAAGGTATATTGCACCAAGCAGCGATTCAAACATATCACATAATATAGAGTCTCTATTAGAACCCCCTGTATTTCTTTCACCTCTACTAAAATATCCGTAGCTTCCAAGCTTAAGCTCTCTAGAAAGCTTTGATAAAGTGAATTCACATACTATACTAGCTCTAAGACGAGTCAGTTCGCCTTCTGGCATCTGTGGATATGTTTCAAACAGATATTTACTAACTAGGAATTCTAATATTGCATCTCCTAAATATTCAAATCTTTCATAGGATTCGTGTTTTTTTACTAAATTTTCATTAGTATATGATTTGTGAGTAAATGCAATATCAAGTAAAGCTTTATTCTTAAAGCTATAGCCTATTAAATTTTCAAGCTCATCATATTTGTTAGACATTTTAAGCGTCCTCTTTTACTCCTTCAAAAGCAGCAACAATCTTATTACTTACATCATTTTTTACAAAGTCACGACATTGTGTTATGGCACTAGATACCTCATTTTGTTTTGAGTTGCCGTGAATTTTAACAACTAATCCCTTTAATCCAAGTAAAGGGGCACCACCCTTGTCGTCAGCTTTATATCTCTTTAATCTAGCCTTTAATGGTTTATTAATTAATGCTGCTCCTATTTTTGTCTTAACAGAAGACATAAGTGTTTCTTTTATCTCGGCCATAAACATATTGCCAACACCCTCGAAAAACTTAAGAAGTACATTACCGGTAAATGCTTCACATACCAGGACATCTGCAACTCCGTTAGGTATTTCTCTAGACTCAACACTACCAATAAAGTTTATATCCTTACAATCCTTTAATAATGGTATTGTTTCTTTAACTAGAGCGTTGCCCTTTTCATCCTCTACACCAATATTAATAATACCTACTCTAGGATTCTTTACCCAAACAATGTTTTCCATATATATAGATCCCATTTTTGCAAATTGAACAAGGTTTTCCGGCTTTGCATCAACATTGGCACCACAATCTACTAAGAGGGATGAACCAACACGGGTTGGAATTAATGGTGCAAGTGGGGTTCTCTTCACGCCCTTTGCTCGTCCAACTATAAACTGACCTCCTGCTAAAATGGCACCTGAATTACCTGAAGATATAATTGCCTGAGCATTACCTTCTTTTACCTGATTCAAAGCTACTACTAAAGATGAGTCTTTTTTCTTACGAATAGCATCTACAGGAGCATCATGACAGGTTATAACCTCTGAGGTATGAATAACCTTAATTTTATCCTTTGGTACATTATATTTTTCAATTAAAGGATTAAGCTCTTTTTCATCACCTGTAACAATGATATTTACATCATTATGTCTTTCTAAAGCATCCTTAATACCCATAATCATAAATTCGGCTCCGTGATCACCGCCTAAGGTATCGATTGCTATTGTTATTAAACTCATATTTTCACCTCGATATATAGTAAATTATTTTTAAGCAAAATTATTGCATTATCCAAAATATTATAGCTTTTATGCTTTTGTAAGTCAATTGTTTGCTCAAAAAAATAGGAACACAAAATTATTGCAAAAAAAATAGGAATACATTATGTATTCCTATCCTTTTCGTTAACTCTAATTAGTTAGCCTTAACGATTTCTTTCTTATTATATGAACCACAAGCCTTGCACACTCTGTGAGGCATCATAAGCTCGCCACACTTGCTGCACTTTACTAATCCTGGAACACTCATCTTCCAATTAGCTCTACGCTTGTCTCTTCTTGCTTTTGAAGTTTTATTCTTTGGACAAATTGACATTCGGTTACACCTCCTTAAAAATCACACTTTTTGTATTATACAAACATTATGTTTGGTTGTCAATAAAAATTTGACAAAATATTCTAATAAAATATTTTAATAAATACTTATAATAGAATTAATTTCAGAAAATGCATTGTATAACACAATGGCATAATCTCACATCAAAGATAAATAAGATATCTTATACTAACGCAACAGTCTCTCTTGCGATAGCAAGCTCCTCATTAGTTGGGATCACATATACAGGGATTTTTGAATCAGCTGTAGAAATAAGTAACTCCTGTCCCTTGTTTGCATTAGCAGAGTCATCAATTTCAATACCCATATATTTAAATCTATTCATAGTACGTTTTCTTACGACGATATCATTTTCACCTACACCTGCAGTAAATGCAATTGCATCTACACCATCCATAGCAGCAATATAACCGCCAATAAGCTTAGCAGCCTGATAACAGAATACATTCATTGCAATTTCGCATCGTTCATCGCCTTTCTCAATGCCTGCATTAATATCTCTAAAATCACTAGAAACACCTGAGATACCCATAACACCTGACTTCTTATTAAGAATATCCATTATTTCAGCTATTGACTTATCTTCCTTTTTAGCTATAAACTCAATAATAGCAGGATCTATGTTACCACTTCTTGTTCCCATTGTAATACCTTCAAGTGGAGTAAGACCCATAGTTGTATCTATTGATTTTCCGCCTTTAACTGCTGTTATGCTGGCACCTCCACCAAGATGACATACAATAATCTTAGTATCATTAATGTCTTTACCTAAAAGCTCTGCACATCTTTTTGATACGAAGCTATGGCTTGTTCCATGGAATCCGTATCTTCTTACCTTATACTTCTCATAATACTCATATGGAATACCATAGATATATGCTTCACTAGGCATTGTCTGATGAAATGCAGTATCAAATACCGCAACCTGAGGTAAATTAGGCATAAGCTCCTGACATGCCTTAATTCCAATTAGGTTTGCAGGATTGTGAAGAGGTGCCAAATCATTACATTCCTCAATTGCTGCATATACCTCATCTGTTATAAGAGCTGATGAAGCGAATTTCTCTCCACCATGTACAACTCTGTGACCTATTGCATTAATTTCATCTAAGCTTGCTATTGCACCAACTTCCTTATCTAAAAGCTTTTCAAGAACAAGCTTAACAGCTACACTATGATCAGGAATTGGAGTCTCAAGCTTAATCTTATCCTTACCAATTGTCTGATGTGACATCTCTCCCATTGGAAGCTTGATTCTCTCACATATTCCCTTTGCTAAAACCTTTTCTGTATCAGAATCAATCAACTGATACTTAAGTGATGAACTACCACAATTAATAACTAAAACTTTCATAATAATACGCTTATGACTATGTCATATTCCTTTCTGTAAATTTAATATACAACTAATAATTAATATTTACACATATGTATGAAGCCAAACAATTTGTCATAAAGGAAGAGAATTATTCTTTTAAATTGTCAACTACTCCAATTTCATCCATAAGAAATAAGTCTCTAAAACCTTAAAACTGTTAATTTAGAGTCATAAAAAACAGTTTAAATGTGATTATTCCTCATCAATAGACGGATTATCCATAACAAGACGACCACGACCATGCTTTTTACCGTAGTACATTGCTTTATCAGCACGACTAACAAGTATCTCAGGATTATCACATAGGCTTGGATATGATGATACACCAATACAAACATTTACAGAGATATCAATATCTCCACAGGTCACCACAGTGTTTTTAATTTCACTATGAAGTAATTCTAAAATTTGTAAGGAGTCCTTTTCATCATAATCAGGCAAGGTAAGCAAGAATTCTTCTCCACCAAATCTACAGGCAAAACCATTATACTTTTCTGCATATTTTGCGGCAACTCTAGCTACCATTTTAATCACCTCATCACCTGCTAGGTGACCATAGGTGTCATTAACATTTTTAAATTTATCAATATCAAACAAGGCAACAGTTAGGGTCTTATTCTTAAGAACTGCTTCCTTGGATACCTTCTTAAATAATTCTGTATTATAAACTCTGTTGTATATACCGGTAAGGCCGTCTTTTCTAGCCATATCTTCCATTTGAAGATAAAGAATTGTACTTTTAATATTAGCATTAAAATCGACTATACAGCCTTCGTAATAGCTTGTACCCTTATCAAAGAAACCTTCTTCATCTGAACCTACAATCATAAGACCATAAGCTCGCTTTTTATCTTTTAGAGGTAAAAAAGTTAATGAATTAATATTTGCATCTCCAACAAATCTATATTCTTTTATTTCGATACCTTTTAAAATTTTTGGTCTATCATCAAAATCTTTAGACATTACTTGGAATATAATATCAATATCCTTTTTTAATCGTCTTTGCATTGATGAATAATTTGTTTTAATTATGCAACTACTTTGAGGGTTTTGATATACATTTTCCTTAACATACAGTGCACACAGCTTAGGTTTTTTAACATCCATGATGGAATCTGTTATCACATTCATACATTTTAAAACATCAAATGTGGATGCCATATATTTCATAATTTCCGTCTGTGATTCAATTTCACTATTAACCTGCTCGAGTTCTCTAAGTGTTTTTGCTAAATCTATCTTTTGGTAATTAAGCTGCTCGTTAATAGTTTTTACTCTTTCCTGATAATCAAGAAGCTTTTCGTTATTAGATTCAATATTACTCATCTCTATTGTTAGCTTTCGTTTTGTACTATCATAAGTCTCATTCAAATGAACATATGCATCTACAATTATATAAACAATTACAGAAAGAATTGTGTATGCAAAGAAATATAAAAACCATTCAGCTTCAGAGCTACTAGATATGGATAGTAAAATCTTTAAACCTAATGGAATAACAAACATTATTTTTCTAGAAAAAATAAGTGATTTATCAAATTCAGAAGAATTAACAATAAACGCTATTCCGCTAGTGATAATTAAGATGGCCCAAAAGGTTTCCACTATATTATTGTTAGGGAAAAGAAAATCAAAAATATTATATAAGACAAACTCTGTATAATTAAAACCAATAATTATTTTGGTCTTAATATTACTATCATGTCTAATAATATATTCATTAGCTAGATAAATTGCAATCATACAAATCACTGAAATGATTACAAGATTGTTTTTATCAACTAATTTGAATAATCCTATTCCACAAAGAAAAATAATGGATGAAATATATTTAATTTTCTGAAAAATCATATAATGATCAGAAAATAATTCTATCATAGTATTCTTTAGTTCTCCCAATAAATTTCTATAACAGAGCCCTCAATTAAGGTTTCCATAAATTCAGCATCTCTGCCATTAACCTTTGTTACTAGTTTCTTTCCTCTCATAACAGATAGATCAAAATCATAGAAATCAAATAAATCAACAAATTTATAGCTAGATTTACCACTTAAGGTAACAGGTGTTTTGTTAACTATAATACCCATTGACTGAATTGCTTCTTGTTTGTCAGCATTTTCAGATGTTTTATTGTTGTTATTTGAAGTATC
>JAGALE010000409.1 GCA_017625335.1 Lachnospiraceae bacterium | reverse complement strand
GGAATATCTGGCATTTATAAAGCTGGTTATGCAGATAAGTAGAAAGAGACAGTATGGTATCTTCTTAGATAATATGCCTACTGTATCTCAAGGACTTTCTAATCTCAAGGATAATATAAGGGAGAGTGGAGAGCTAAGGCTTAGCTTGAAGTCTGATCCATCTATGACAGAGGGATTACCGGTTAATGATTTGCTTACTGTAATAGCAGCGTCATCCCTTAAGGTGAAAAAGCTTTCTGTAACCCAGGATGGAGCTGTTGACGTAGTGCTTAGTGTGGGAGCAAATGAGCAGGAAATAAGAGAAGCATTAGTACTTGCGTATATGCTTCATGAAGAAAGCTTATAAATGAAATTTTTTATTAAATAGTATATATCAAAAATTATTAGGAGGAAGTAAGCATGATAATTAAAAATGGTTCTATAGTAGATCCAAAATCAGGAACAGTATATAAGTCTACTGTTTTAGTTGAAGGAACTATTATAAAAAGTATATTGCCTGAGGATTACGATTTGAATGGATTTCAGGATGAAGATATAATAGATGCTTCCGGTAAGTATATTATGCCTGGATTTATAGATCTTCATGTGCATCTTAGAGATCCGGGACTTACCTATAAGGAGGATATAGCTACAGGTACTGCCGCAGCAGCAAAGGGCGGTGTTACAACTATCTGCGCTATGCCTAATACAAAGCCTGTGGTTGATACAGTTGAGACGTTAAATTATGTACATGATAAAGCAGCTAAAGAAGGTAAGGTTAGAGTTAAGCAGCTTTCTGCATTTACCATGAATATGGAGGGTAAAGAGCTGGTTGATATGGAGGCTATGAATGATGCCGGTGCAGTTGCATTTTCAGAGGATGGAAAGAGTGTAATGGACATCAATCTTTATAGAGAGGCTATGAAGAAGGTGGCTGATATGGGTGCCTTGGTTATGGCTCACTGTGAGGATAAGGATTTGGTTGGTAAGGGCGTGCTTAATGAGGGTGTTGCCTCAGAAAAGTATAATGTGCCTGGAATTCCTAATTCTGTAGAGGATGTTATTACAGCTAGAGATATTTTCTTAGCGGGAGAGCTAGGTGCAAGACTTCACATATGTCACTGTTCCACAAAGGGTACTGTAGAGCTTATGAGAATGGCAAAGCGTATGGGCTTTAAGGTGACTGCTGAGGTATGTCCACATCATTTCACATTAACTGATGCAGATATAACTGAGGCTGACAGCAATTATAAGATGAATCCACCTCTTAGAACTGAGGAGGATGTTAAGGCTCTTATTGAGGGACTTGTTGATGGAACTATGGATTGTATATCTACTGACCATGCCCCACATTCTAAGGAAGAAAAGTCAAAATTCTTTACAGAGGCGGCTTTCGGTATTACAGGTCTTGAGACATCAGCAGCACTTACCTATACAGCACTTGTAGATACAGGCCTAATGGATATAGTTAAGATGGCTGAGAAGATGAGCTATAACCCTGCTAAGGTTTTAGGCATAGAGGACAGCTTCGGTCATATATCAGAGGGTGCTGTGGCTGATATAGCGATATTTGACCCTGAGGCAGAGTGGGAAGTTAAGGAAGAGGAATTTGCTTCTAAGGCTTCAAATACACCTTATATAGGTAAGGTGCTTAAGGGAAGAGTTACACATACAATTGTGAATGGTAAGCTGATGTATGAGCTGTAAAAAACTCAGGTTATAGATAGAATATGTTATCAATTTACAACAGCTTCAGCACATATGCTGTGCCCATGATTATAGTTGTAAAGAGAGGACAGTAAAGTGATAAAAAATCGATAAGAGTTAATGCAATAAGAAAAAATGGAGGATTAAAGATATGATTAACACATTGATTAAGAAGATTCAGGAGACAAATGCACCAATAGTAGTAGGCTTAGACCCTATGATGAGCTACATTCCAAAGTATATTCAGGAGAAGGCATTTGCAGAGTACGGCGAGACACTTAAGGGTGCTGCTGAGGCAATCTGGGAGTACAACAAGGGAATTATCGATGCTACTTATGACTTAATTCCTGCAGTAAAGCCACAGATAGCTATGTATGAGCAGTTCGGTATAGAGGGACTTATAGCATTTGAGAGAACCTGTGAGTATGCTAAGAGCAAGGGCTTAGTTGTAATCGGAGATATTAAGAGAGGTGATATCGGTTCAACTTCAACAGCGTATGCAGTTGGTCACTTAGGACAGGTTCAGGTTGGCTCTAAGAAGTATTCAGGTTTCAGCGAGGATTTCGTAACTGTTAACCCATATCTTGGTACTGATGGCGTTAAGCCATTCGTAGATGTGTGTAAGGAAGAGAACAAGGGTATCTTCGTTCTTGTTAAGACTTCAAATCCTTCATCAGGTGAGTTCCAGGATCAGCTTGTAGACGGTAGACCACTTTACGAGCTTGTTGCCGAGAAGGTAGTAGAATGGGGAAATGAGTGCATGGGCGATAAGTACAGCAATGTAGGCTGTGTAGTAGGAGCTACATATCCAGAGATGGGTAAGGTGCTTCGTAAGCTTATGCCAAACACTTACATCCTTGTACCTGGCTACGGCGCACAGGGTGGTAAGGCTGAGGACTTGGTTCACTACTTCAACGAGGACGGACTTGGAGCAATTGTTAACTCATCAAGAGGCATCATCGCTGCATACAAGCAGGAGAAGTATGCTGAATTTGGTGAGGAGAGATATGCTGAGGCAAGTAGACAGGCTGTAATTGATATGATTGAGGATATCACAAGTGCGTTAAAGAATAAGTAGGAAACGAGGAACGGTTTATGGGTAAGATAAAGATGACCGCCAACATAATCAGACAGGAGATGATTGGTACAGATATATTCTCTATGATTATTCAGGCAAAGGAAATTGCAGTACAGGCGCGTCCTGGACAGTTTGTAGATTTATATAGCGCAGATGGAAGCAAGCTTCTTCCTAGACCTATCAGCTTATGTGAGATAGATAGAGAGGCTGGAACACTTAGACTTGTATATAGAATTGCAGGAAAGGGTACAGCAGAATTTTCAAAGCTTACTTCAGAGCACACAATTGATGTATTAGGACCACTTGGTAATGGCTTTAATCTAGAGGATGGCAAGGCTATTCTTATAGGTGGAGGTATCGGTATACCACCTATGCTTCAGCTTGCCAAGGAGCTTAAGTGCGAGAAGTCTATAGTACTTGGTTATAGAGATGAGGAATTCTTGTCAGAGGAATTCAAGCAATATGGCGAGGTTTATAAGTCAAGTGATAACGGTGCCATAGGAGTAAAGGGTACTGTTATGGATGCTATTAAGGAGTATGGTATAGAGGGTACACACATTTACGCTTGTGGACCAACACCTATGCTTAGAGCTATTCAGAAGTATGCTTTAGAAAATGGTATCAGAGCTCAGCTTTCACTTGAGGAGAGAATGGCCTGTGGTGTAGGAGCATGTCTTGCATGTGTATGCAAGTCTAAGGAGGTTGACCACCACTCAAATGTTAATAACAAGAGAGTATGTAAGGACGGTCCTGTATTTTATGCTGAGGAGGTGGAGCTATAATGAATACTAAGGTAAATATTGCTGGTGTAGAATTAAAGAATCCTATAACTGTAGCTTCAGGAACCTTTGGCTCAGGTATGGAGTATGATGAGTTTGTAGACCTTAACCTTCTTGGTGCAGTTACTACTAAGGGTGTGGCTAATATTCCTTGGCTAGGTAACCCAACTCCACGTATAGCAGAGACCTACGGTGGAAT
>JAGALE010000408.1 GCA_017625335.1 Lachnospiraceae bacterium | reverse complement strand
TATCATCTATCACGAGCTGGTCAACAGGTATCTTTATCTCTACTCCATCCCTAATAACTGTAGCCACCTTGGGAGCTAGCTTCATAAGACCTTTTATGGCGTCTGTAGTTTTGCCCTTTGAATATGCCTCTAACATTTTACCCAAGGTAATAAGTGCAAGAATCATAGCGGCCGACTCAAAATAAAGATCATGCATATATGAATCAGCCAACTCCATATTACCCTCTATTACATAATGGCTCATGGCAAACAGCCCATACACACTATATACAAAGGATGCTCCTGAGCCAAGGGCTACCAAGGTATCCATATTAGGTGCTTTGTGAATCACTCCCCTGACACCATTGACAAAAAACTTTTGATTAATAAGCATTATTACAGAAGCCAAAATTAGCTGTATGAGTCCTATAGCCATACAGTTTTCTCCAATAATGTTCGGCAATGCAAAGCCCCACATGGTATGTCCCATGGACACATACATTAGAGGAAGTAGCAATATTACTGAAGCTATAAATCGTCTCCGTAGTATAGGAGTTTCTCTGTCCTTAAGAGTCTCCTCCATATCATCAAATATTTCATTACTGCCGGAATATGTCAATTCCTCATGTTGGTCCCTAGCCTGTCCTGCCAAGCTTGCTCCATAGCCCGCATTAACCACAGCCTCAATAACCTCACCAGAAGTGGCACTTCCTTCCACCATCATTGAATTAGTTAACAGGCTGACACTAACACCGTCTACACCATCAAGGGCACCTACCGCCTTTTCTACTCTGGCACTGCAAGCCGCACAGCTCATACCTGTCACATTATATTTTGTCATATCATCACTTTCCTTATGTCGTTTCTATATTATTTTTAATCAACTCATATTCTATACAATTTTCACCATTATTTTCAACATGTTTTCTTGATAAAAAATATCAATTTGTTGTTTTTTACAAAATCTCCGTAACACCTAATAAAATCAAGTATTTTCGTTGATAAAAAACAAGGTCAAAAAATTTTGAAACCGATTGCAAAAAATGTCAATATATGGCATAATATCGATAGGTGGGTAACCACTAGTTACCTTTTTTACAAAAGAGCACTATTAAAGGGGATCAAGCTTATGGAAAAATTATTAGCATTTGATTTTTCTGCATTTCTTGTTATGTTTGTGCTTTTGTTCACAACCATTTCAAGACGTATGATTCACGGTAAGGAAAATAGGATTTTTCTTGCCACCTTAGCTTGCGCTTTTTTAACTACTGTTTTCGATTCATGGAGTATAGTTCTAGATGTATATACTGATGGTGCACTAACCATGAAGTACATCTCTCACTCACTATATCTTTTCTTCCACAGCTTGATGGTTGTAATATACATATGCTACATCGTTTCTCTAGCTGATATATGGCATCGACTAAAGCAAAATATTTTCCACAAAATTCTTCTTCCTCTTCCTATGATAGTTGTTACTGTTTTACTTATCAGTAATTTCTTTACCCACAATGTATTCTATATGAACGAAGAGGGTCATTACACTAGAGGCACTTTATTCCCTATTATATATATAGCCGGCTTTGCCTATGCCATCTACGGTATTTTCTTTATATGGATTAACAGAATGGTATTTAAGCGTAGCCGATTTTGGGCCCTTATGTCTGTGTTTATATTAGTTTTCGCGGCTACATTTTTACAGATGTTTATGCCGGATGTGGTTATTGAGATGTTTGCAACAACCATAGGACTTCTCTTCATCTCTATGATTATACAAAAGCCTGAGGAGAACATTGATCTTACAACCGGATTACTTAATTCAACAGCATATAGTATCGATGTAAAGAGAAACTTCCACAACGAAAAGGTTTTCGATATTATAATGATTAATGTGGCCAACTTCCACTCTATTCGAGATATAATCGGATTTGATGCTGCTAACGATTTACTTAAGACAGTAGCGAATAAGCTTACGCAGATTAATAAAACATCTAAGATTAACTCCGATTTGTTCTACTTAGGCAAGGGAAAATTCAGACTCACCATAGACGATGACAAACGTGAACGAAGTAACGAAATAGCTGAAATAATTAATTCCTCTCTACAAAAGAGCATCGATGTTAACCATATCAGTTTAAATCTCGTTTGCTATGTATGTGTAACCAGATGTCCTTATGATGTAGACGACTATGAGATTTTGATGCACTTTGGTGACCGATTTACCGAAGATACAGAGTATACCGGTAACATTCTTCTTGCTAGGGATTTGTTCTCTCACGAAAGATATGACTTATTCAACAAGTTGGACAGTATCATAGAAAATGCTATCACAAACCACAAGTTCCAGGTATACTACCAACCAATCTATTCCACTAAGGAACAGAGATTTAACTCCGCAGAAGCATTGCTTAGATTAAAGGATGATACCTATGGTTTTATACCTCCGGATGTATTTATTACCGCTGCAGAAAAAAGCGGTGCAATACACAAAATCGGAGCTTACGTATTAGATGAGGTTTGTGAGTTTATCGCAAGTCCTGATTTTCCAAAGCTTAACATTGATTACATAGAGATAAATCTATCCGTACACCAGTGTATGCACGAGGATTTGGTATCTCAGGTTCTTGGCACATTAGAAAAGCACAAGGTCAGTCCTGACAAGATTAATCTGGAGATTACAGAAACTGCAACCTCTAATCTTCACAGCAATATGCTTAAGAATCTTACTGAGCTTACACAGGCAGGAGTTAGCTTCTCCTTAGACGATTTTGGTACAGGCTACTCTAATATGCAAAGAGTTGCATCTCTTCCTCTTAAGATTGTTAAGTTAGATAGAACCTTCGTCAACCATGAGGAAAACCCTAAGCTTTCCATAGTTCTTGAAAATACTGTTAAAATGATTAAGGATATGGACATGGAAATCGTTGCAGAGGGCATTGAAACGGAACAGCTATTAACAAGATTTGCAGATATGAAGTGCGAATATATTCAGGGATATTACTTCTCTAAACCGATACCAAAGAATGACTTCATCGTGTTTATTACAAAACATCTTAATGCTAACAAATAATTATTTTAATATATCTTGCCATCCAAGATTAGGCAAAATAAAAAACTCATCCAAAAAGATGAGTTTTTTATTTTATAATTCTACAGTTTATGCTATTATATATCTTAATTTTAAGGCTATTATAGGAGCAAATATGTACCAGGATCCTACCACTACAATTGAACATCTGTATTCGGGTACTCCTGTCTATAAACATGAGCTAATCAAGCTTTTAAAATGTGAGGACCCTTATATTTTAGAGCTACTTAGGAGCAGGGCTGACATGGTTAGGCAGGAACACTACGGTACCGACGTGTACATCAGAGGCTTAATTGAATTTACAAACTACTGTAAAAACAACTGCTACTATTGCGGAATAAG
>JAGALE010000407.1 GCA_017625335.1 Lachnospiraceae bacterium | reverse complement strand
CTTTTAAGGATGTCTTTTCAATATCTTCTGCTACGTTTGCTAGTGCTTCACCAGTAAGTATTACAGAGAATTGCTCTGATGTTGTTGTAGGTTTAGTAACTGTAGCTGCCTCGTTAGGGTCATAATACCAATATAAATTAGATGCATCATCCCATACATTACTTAATTTCACATATAAACTACCTTGTACATCTTCTTCATTTGAAAATTGTTGCATTACCATTGGTAATATCCATCTAGCTGATGGTAATTGCTGTATTTCAGTATATACTCCACCTAATCTCTGTGTTAATTTCTGAGATATATCCTGTTTAAGCATTAATGAACGGTCTATATACACTACATTCAACTGTTTAATTAATTTAATTGCTGTTTTAGCCTCTTCAGCATTTAATGATGCCATATCACCCTCTTGGTTGGCAGCATCTGCTTCGAGGTTAGCATTTGCAATACCCTCTGCCATACTCCAAGCTGTCATTTTACTACTGAACATATTCTGTGTAAATGACGATGTTATATAGGGTACTAATTCGCCAGATGATGGTACTAATAATATTACATTTATTATAGTAAATATACCGAACATGTACCAACTTAGCTTTTTACTCTTTAATAATCCTATTATTACAAGTAGTATAGTACATATTCCAATCATCCATACTGCTATATCTACGTAGCTATCCAAAAACCAACTTGTTAGCCAGTTATCACTATATGTTTCTACTGCTAAAAATCCTGAGTTACTCTTAGACGCTGAACCATTATAGTTATCAGATGAACCACCGTAAACTATTCTGTTATACTGCTCGTATAAAAAGTCTGACATTCCATTATATATTAAATTCTTTCTATAAGAACGCCCATCTTCGGGGTGTAATAGTAGATAATTCATTTCTAGTATTTCTTGCTCTTTATCTTCTTGTGATTTAAAATTAGCTAATCCGTTTATATCTGTATTTAATACTGATAAATCCTCTGTATATATGTCTGGATTGAAATTACTCTTCTTCTCATTACCAGAAGTAAATGATTTTGTATCTACTACACCGTACCAATCTAAGTATGTCATATAAATGAGTGTTGAGTAAGTATTGAATTCTGAACCGTCCTGACTTCCTAATACCGCTGACACGGATTTTAATGTTTCAGATATAGGGTATACTAAGCAAAGCCTATTTGTATCAGCCGTCATAGAATTACTATCTATAGTTGTCCAATCACTTTTTATTTTGTAATTTTTAAAATCACTATCTGTAGATATGAATTGGTCTAAAAAATTTGTATTTATAAAACTCTTAAAACCAGCAAATGTTTTTTGCTCAAATAACTTGAGCACATTAGTATAATTAATAGTCCCAGCAGATGTTTCTACTATATTCTTTTTATATATATCATATAAAAAGCTATAAAGTGCTCTAGTTATTATTGCATAATTATTACTCTTATCCAATTGTGGTGCTATAATGACTGGCTCAGAATTAAATAATTCTATTTTTGTGCCATCCATAGCTATTAAGTAATGAAGCATTTCTGGCTGAATTCTACTTCTGCTCGATATGGGTACATTTACTAAAAATGATGATGTTAAAGATGACATAGATAAGCTATCTATGTTTCTTATCCAATTCTTGTAATCGTCATGCTCTTTAGCTCCAGTTAGCTCAAATTCAAGTGGATACTTATTATCATTTCTAGATATATCACATTGAAATAATTTTTTTATAGCCTCTCCCATATTCTGACTAGATTCATAATCATACACCATAATTGAATCAAGGTCATAGTATAATAATCCTACGCCTGTTATATCACTGGTTGTAAATGCTGGCTGTCCACCTAAAATGCCACTACCAACCCAGGAATCATCTTGAGATAATTTATTTTGAAGTTGCTCTTTCGAGTAAGTTGAGTTATAACTATTGAATACCCATGAATTCAGTAAATTTATAGACCTCGTCTCAGTTATATTTGGATTTGCTGCGGCAGGAAATAGAATTGTATTATCAACCATTAAATTTCCAAATACATCCATACTGACTAAATCATTACTGTTAGTTGTAAAATCCGTTGTATCCGAGTCATCCCAAAGTGAATTAAATTTTGTAGCGAACGCGTCTTTACTATTAGATGACCTAACAGCATTTATTATAGCTGACATTATTTGCACATCCCATGTCTCTGTATAGTCTAATATCTTTGTATATTTACCATCTGTATTACGAATCCAAAATGTAGGTACATACACCTTTCCTAGGTGTGCCACTTTTGCATACTCATTACTAAATGAATAAGAGCTCAATCCAAGTGATACATCTACCATATTACTACTAGCTCTACCCTCTGTAATACCTGTTTTAAAGAAAAAATCAGAAAAATGTGCTTCCCTGGCTGCATCACTTGATACATTTGGGTCTGCTTTAGAATCATCTATTGTAATTGAATTAACTCCAGCTGAACATTCTATATATGTATAAGTCACATAAACTTGTGCTTGTGTTGAACTCTGTTGCTCCAGTATTGCATAATCACAAAATGCTTGAATTACTTCTGCATTGACACAATCACTACCACTACCGAAGCATAATGCTCTATATCCTGCTCCTTCACTGCCACCTGCTCCAGTTTTAAAAGC
The DNA here is from genome assembly GCA_017625335.1 of Lachnospiraceae bacterium. Lineage (GTDB taxonomy): Bacteria > Bacillota > Clostridia > Lachnospirales > Lachnospiraceae > Coprococcus_C. The sequence goes on along the minus strand of JAGALE010000407.1, from coordinate 1,711 downwards.
TTTTTCATAATCATCTATAAGTGGCTGACAAAAATTACTAAGAAATACTCCCCAACAAATCATCTCCCACTTATTCCAATCGTCAACAGCAAAATTTGCATTAAGTATTGGTGAACCTAATGCATTGTTTGTACCTAGAATACCAGAGCTATCAGCTCTGGCAACAGGTATTGAAGATATGATTGCTGAACTTAGTGTTACAATACACATTATTATAATTAAGGTCTTACGTAACACGTTAATTAATTTTTGTCTCATTGTTATACTTCCTTTCATACTGGTCATCTAATACCTTGTATAATCTTTTCCACTTCTGATGCAAATGAACCTAATAAATCTATTAAGTATAATACAACAGTAAATACATTTACATAAATTAATAAAAGGCCAGTACCCATTATTATCAAGCACTTAGTAATTAATTTACCAAAAGTTATATATGTTAAATCATTTGTATTTTGATATGGTATATCATCTTCATATTTAACTGCTACCCAATGACCCATTGTAGCTTTGTTTAATAACTTAATACCTATATCAGCATTTGCGTCAAGTGCCCAACATAACATTAGCATAGTTGCATAAACTATTAATACCCAACCTAGGAACATGAAGAATGTTCTTATAAGTGATGTTCTATTGATTATATTATCATGGTCATACATATCTTGAATGTCTGACACTACATCTAAGTCAAGTATTATTGCCCCATTCTGACTGAGTTCATATGCATACTCACTTGCTAAATATTCTTGTAATGCTTCCTTACCTACTGTGTAAATGAATCCATTATCAGCTAAATACTGATTCCACCAAGTTAATGATGCTGTAGTTGATGTACTATTAATCCACTCTGCATATAATCCAGATTCAAAAAGATTTTTCTTGGTTGCTATGCAGTAAAATCTCTGCTTACTGGCATCATCAGTGCTAAAATCATCTGCCCCTATATCTTCACTAGGAAAATAATGAGTAGGCTTTATTTTTGTACCACTACCAACTGTTTTACGTGCTAATTCATTTATTTGTGGTGTACCAGTTACATCTTTTGCATCCAGTGAACCAGGTGTTTGTCCATTTTCTGCTATTGTTACTACTTTACAATCAGAGTAACTATCTTTCATTAATTCGTTTATATCACAGAAATCTGTAACTCTTAACTGTTGTGATGTTACTACATTAAGTCCATCTTTATCTACATAGGAGGCTACTTCGTCATCTTTTGGCAATGTTAAATCAAACTGTGATTTTGTACCTGCAAAATTCTTCTGTTCTGTCCATGTGCCCTTAGAAAAATTGAACCTTATTTTTCTACCAAATACTACCATATTTTCATCTGATACAAATTCAGGTGCAAATGATGCCTCTAAATAATCTCTCAATATTATACGTCCACAATAGAACTCAAGGTCCTCATCAGATGTATTTTGAACTGTTACTGTAGTTAATCCCTTAAGTATTAATGATGATACACCTACTTCATTATTATTCTGTGCCCCATGAGTAGTTAAATAATAGTCATCTGATGTAATGACTTTGCCAGCAGGTAGAAACTCTCCATTACTATCTGTCTCATATTTAACGAATTGACCAGTGAATAGATTAATACCTAGTCCTGATTTTTCAAATGTTACATCTATATCACCATCTGCATTTTCTTCAAATGAGTCTATAACTGATACAGGATACTCCATTAGATAAACTCTCCAGT
>JAGALE010000406.1 GCA_017625335.1 Lachnospiraceae bacterium | reverse complement strand
GATCCTCTAATGTCCAGTGGCAAGTAGTTGCAGCTGAAGTAATTGTAATACCTCTTTCCTGCTCCTGCTCCATCCAGTCCATGGTAGCTGTACCTTCATGAGTATCACCAATCTTGTAATTAACACCGGTATAGTAAAGAATTCTCTCTGTAAGAGTAGTCTTACCTGCATCAATATGTGCCATGATAACGATATTTCTAGTTCTATCTAATGGATATTCTCTTCCAGCCAAGGTTTTTTCCTCCTTATATTAATAGATACAAAATTGATATACACTACTAGAATCTGTAGTGAGCAAAAGCCTTGTTTGCTTCTGCCATCTTGTGCATATCTTCTTTTCTCTTAACAGATGCGCCAGTGTTGTTTGCTGCATCCATAAGCTCTTTTGCAAGTCTTTCTTCCATAGTCTTCTCACTTCTTGCACGTGAGTAAGTAGTTAACCAACGAAGAGCTAAAGCCTGTCTTCTGTCAGGTCTAACCTCGATAGGTACCTGATAAGTTGCACCACCGATACGTCTAGCCTTAACCTCGAGTGATGGCATGATGTTGTTCATAGCCTCCTCGAATACCTCTAAAGCTTCCTTACCAGTCTCGTTTGCAATACGGTCAAATGCACCATAAACGATCTTCTGTGCAACACCCTTCTTACCATCTAACATAATGTTATTGATAAGCTTGGTAACCACTTTGTTATTGTAAATTGGATCCGCTAATACGTCTCTCTTTGCGATATGTCCTTTACGTGGCACGGTTCTTCCCTCCTTAATTATTATTTGAATTAATTCAACGGTACTCACATCCCCCTCAATAAAGTGTAACACCGTTACCGCTACACATGAGTATTGTGGAGATATGTTCGTGCAAAAATAGTCTTAATTGTTTTATCTATAGTTCTATATATTATAGAAAACATAACCTACTTTTCGCACTTAGTTTTGTTTAGTCTAGTGGCCTAAATCTTATTTTGCATCCTTAGGTCTCTTAGCACCATACTTAGAACGTGCCTGACGTCTCTTAGCAACACCTGCTGTATCAAGAGTACCTCTGATAATGTGGTATCTTGTACCAGGTAAGTCCTTTACTCTACCACCACGGATAAGAACAACGCTGTGCTCCTGAAGGTTGTGACCTTCACCTGGGATATAGCTAGTAACTTCGATTCCGTTAGATAAACGAACTCTGGCGATCTTTCTAAGAGCTGAGTTAGGCTTCTTAGGTGTAGCAGTCTTAACTGCAGTACAAACACCTCTCTTCTGTGGAGAAGATGTCTCAGTTGGCTTCTTTCTAAGAGAGTTGTAGCTTCTCTGAAGAGCAGGAGCTGTTGACTTCTTCTCTAATGAGTGTCTTCCCTTTCTAACTAACTGGTTAAAAGTTGGCATGTTTTCACCTCCGATTCTTATAATAATAATTTCGCTATACTTATATACCACAAGACCAGCTTGCCTCAATAAGTATGCACATAAATAGCATGCATTAATCAAATTTTCCCAATTAACACATGCTAAAACATTATATTATTTAGATTTTAATATGTCAACTATATTATCAAAAAAAGTTTATAAATGTATTTAAAAAAATACAATATATACTCTGTGATGCATATCCTTTAAACATTTTCTAACAAAAGCGCATCAAGGAGCAAACCCTGATGCGCTTTCTATTATATATGCGTAGCCTACGTCTACATTTTAGTTCTCATCAGAATCGTCTGTAGCATCTTCAACAACCTCAATAGTTTCATCTACTATTTCTGTTGCTTCTGCATCTACAACAACGTTTTCTTCCTCTATAGCATCGAAGATATCTTCTTCGCCTGAATCAAGCTTAACTGAACGATATCTCTTCATACCTGTACCTGCAGGAATAAGCTTACCAATAAGAACATTTTCCTTAAGTCCGATAAGCGGATCTACCTTACCCTTAATTGCTGCCTCAGTAAGAACCTTTGTAGTCTCCTGGAAGGAAGCTGCTGAAAGGAATGAATTAGTAGCAAGTGAAGCCTTAGTGATACCAAGAATTATCTGAGTACCAATTGCAGGTCTCTTACCCTCTGCCTCCATTCTCTCATTAGTCTCAACATAATCTAATGCATCTACTAATGTTCCTGGAAGGTAATTTGTATCTCCATTATCCTCTATCTTAATCTTCTTGAGCATCTGACGAACGATAACCTCGATGTGCTTATCGTTAATCTCAACACCCTGTGTACGGTAAACTGTCTGAACTTCCTTAATGATGTAATCCTGAACCGCACGTACACCCTTTATCTTAAGGATATCATGTGGATTTACAGAACCATTAGTAAGCTCATCACCAGCCTGAACTATCTTACCGTCTGTAACCTTAATCTTTGAACCAAATGGAATAAGGTATGCCTTTGATTCTCCTGTCTCTCTATTAGTAATTACTACTTCTCTCTTCTTCTTAGTGTCTCTAATCTCGACCTCACCGCCGAACTCTGCTATGATAGCAAGACCCTTTGGCTTTCTAGCCTCGAAAAGCTCCTCAACTCTAGGAAGACCCTGAGTGATATCGTCACCGGCAACACCACCTGTATGGAATGTTCTCATAGTAAGCTGAGTACCAGGCTCACCGATTGACTGAGCAGCGATGATACCTACTGCCTCACCAACCTGAACTGCCTGACCAGTTGCCATGTTAGCTCCATAACACTTTGAACATATACCAATATGTGACTTACAAGTAATAATTGTTCTAATCTTAATCTTAGCTTCGTCTCTAACTGAACCATCTACTGTAAATGGAACGCCTTCCTCATCTACACCCTTCTTGATAATCATTTCTGCTCTCTTAGGTGTAATCATATGATTCTTCTTAACAAGCATGTTTCCATCCGCATCGAAGATGCTCTCTGCTAAGTAACGGCCTGTGATTCTCTCCTGAAGTGACTCAGTATCCTTCTTTCCTTCCTTGAATGCCTGTACATACATACCTGGCTTCTCGTCTGCATCCGGACAACAATCAACCTCACGGATAATAAGATCCTGTGATACATCAACCAAACGACGAGTAAGGTATCCTGAATCGGCTGTTCTAAGAGCTGTATCAGAAAGACCCTTACGAGCACCGTGAGCTGAAATGAAGTAATCAAGTACGTCAAGACCTTCACGGAAGTTTGCCTTGATAGGAAGCTCGATAGTACGCCCTGATGTATCAGCCATAAGTCCTCTCATACCTGCAAGCTGCTTGATCTGCTGATCAGAACCTCTCGCTCCTGAGTCTGCCATCATGTAAATGTTGTTATACTTATCAAGTCCATCAAGAAGCGCCTTAGTAAGCTTCTTATCTGCCTCATTCCAAACCTTAACTACATTCTTATATCTCTCTTCCTCTGTGAGGTATCCTCTACCGAATAAGAATGCAATCTTATCAACTGACTCCTGAGCATCTGCAAGTAACTGCTTCTTAGCCTCTGGTACTACCATATCTGATACAGATACTGAAATAGCTCCTCTGGTTGAGAACTTGTATCCCATTGCCTTGATATCATCAAGAACCTCTGCAGTCTTAGTTGCACCATGTGTATTGATACACTTATCAAGAATCTTCTTTAGCTGCTTTTTACCAACATGGAAATCAACCTCAAGCTTTAGAGCATTATCCGGATTACTTCTATCTACAAAGCCTAAATCCTGTGGTACAACCTCATTGAATATAAGCTTACCCATTGTACACTCAATAATTCCAGATACAGTCTCTCCCTCTGCTGTAGTAACAGTTCTCTTAACTCTAATCTTCTGATGAAGAGTAATCTCTCCATTTTCATATGCAAGCATTGCAAGGTTTGTGCTACCGAAAAGTGGTTTCATGAAATCCTTTACAGTGCCATATATATCCTTATAGAAGTTTTCCTTAACTTCCTTCTCTACATCATTCTCGTCCTTAACCTTATTGATAGAGGTCTTCTTAATAACTCTAACCTTTACCATATCAGTAGACTTAAGCTTACCTGAAAGTCCATCAGCATTAAGATCTGCAAGGTTTGCATCCTCATCATCCTTAACGTACTCCTTAGCAACACCAATTGCTAAAGCTTCTTCAGCTGGAACCTCAGCAAACTTATCCATAGTAAGATAGTAGATACCAAGTACCATATCCTGTGAAGGAACGGCAACAGGACCACCATCAGATGGCTTAAGTAAGTTATTAGGTGAGAGAAGAAGGAATCTACACTCTGCCTGTGCTTCAACTGAAAGTGGAAGGTGTACCGCCATCTGGTCACCGTCGAAATCGGCGTTATATGCAGTACATACAAGTGGATGAAGCTTAATAGCCTTACCCTCTACAAGAATTGGCTCAAACGCCTGAATACCAAGTCTATGAAGAGTAGGGGCACGGTTAAGCATAACCGGATGCTCCTTGATTACATCCTCAAGTACATCCCAAACCTCAGTCTCTAACTTCTCAACCTTTTTCTTAGCTGCCTTTATATTCTGAACTATCTCTCTAGATACAAGCTCCTTCATAACGAATGGCTTGAAAAGCTCAATTGCCATCTCCTTTGGAAGACCACACTGATAAATCTTAAGCTCTGGTCCAACAACGATAACTGAACGTCCTGAATAGTCAACACGCTTTCCAAGAAGGTTCTGACGGAAACGTCCCTGCTTACCCTTAAGCATATCTGAAAGTGACTTAAGTGCTCTGTTACCAGGGCCAGTTACAGGACGACCTCTTCTACCATTATCAATAAGTGCATCAACTGCCTCCTGAAGCATTCTCTTCTCGTTACGAACGATAATATCTGGAGCTCCAAGCTCTAATAACTTCTTAAGACGGTTGTTACGGTTGATTATTCTTCTATATAAATCATTAAGATCTGATGTAGCAAATCTACCACCATCAAGCTGAACCATAGGTCTAATATCTGGCGGAATTACCGGAATAGCATCCATAATCATCCACTCAGGCTTATTCTCTGAATTTCTGAATGCCTCTATAACCTCAAGTCTCTTAATGATTCTAGCTCTCTTCTGGCCATTTGAGTTTTCAAACTCTTCCTTAAGCTCTATAGACTCCTTCTCTAAATCGATAGCCTCTAAGAGCTCCTTAATAGCCTCTGCACCCATACCTACACGGAAGTTAGTGCTACCAAATTCCTTCTCTGCAGCTCTAAAATCTGCCTCAGAAAGAATCTGCTTGTACTCAAGAGCTGTGTTACCTGGATCAAGAACAATATATGAAGCGAAGTAAAGTACCTTCTCAAGATATCTTGGTGAGATATCAAGTATAAGTCCCATACGGCTAGGTATTCCCTTGAAATACCAAATATGAGATACAGGAGCCGCAAGCTCGATGTGACCCATTCTCTCTCTTCTAACGCTAGCCTTAGTTATCTCAACTCCACACTTCTCACAAACTGTTCCCTTAAATCTAACCTTTTTATATTTTCCACAATGACACTCCCAATCCTTTGAAGGTCCGAAAATCTTCTCACAGAATAATCCGTCTCTCTCTGGCTTAAGAGTTCTATAGTTAATAGTCTCAGGCTTAGTTACCTCACCTCTAGACCACTCTCTAATCTTTTCAGGAGACGCAAGTCCTATTTTGATTGCATCAAAATATAATGGTTGCTGCTGTACTGTTTCATTATTCATAGCTGACATCCTACAAATCTCCTTTCATTAAAACTCATCATCATCAAAATCATCATAAGTATCGTCTTCGAAATCATCTGATAAAGATGTGAGTTCATTATCTTCATCAATTCCACTGTAGCCCTGTGATTCCAAATCCTCATCAAAGTTCTCGTCATCGCCTGTGATAAGAGATCTTATTGAATCATCTGGAGTATCTGCTGCCGGCTCACCAAACTCAACCTCAGTGTTATCATCCTTAAGAACTCTAACATCAAGACCAAGTGACTGGAACTCCTTAAGAAGAACCTTGAATGACTCAGGAATACCAGGTGTAGGAATATTCTCACCCTTAGTAATAGCCTCAAATGTCTTTGTACGTCCTTCCATATCATCAGACTTAACAGTAAGGATCTCCTGAAGTGTATATGAAGCACCATATGCCTCAAGAGCCCAAACCTCCATCTCTCCAAATCTCTGACCACCGAACTGAGCCTTACCACCAAGTGGCTGCTGAGTTACAAGTGAGTAAGGACCTGTTGAACGAGCATGGATCTTATCATCAACAAGGTGATGAAGCTTAAGGTAATGCATGAAACCAATAGTAACTGGTGAGTCAAATTCTTCACCTGTTCTACCGTCTCTAAGAGTAACCTTTCCTGAACGGTTAATAGGAACTCCCTGCCATTCCTTTCTGTGATCTCTGTTTTCGTAGAGATAATCCATTACATCCTTCTCTACATCATCCTTATACTTCTCATAGAATGTCTCCCAATCACTGTTAGCGTAATCGTTAGCCATATCTAATGCATCCATGATATCAAACTCATTAGCACCGTCAAATACTGGTGTTGAAACATCAAAGCCTAATACCTTTGCAGCAAGACTAAGGTGAATCTCAAGTACCTGTCCGATGTTCATACGTGATGGAACTCCAAGTGGGTTAAGAACGATATCAAGTGGTCTACCATTTGGAAGGAATGGCATATCCTCAACTGGCATAATACGAGAGATAACACCCTTGTTACCGTGACGACCAGCCATCTTATCTCCTACTGATATCTTTCTCTTCTGAGCAATATATACTCTTACAGTCTTGTTAACTCCTGGTGGGAGCTCATCTCCATTTTCTCTTGTGAATACCTTTGTATCCATAACTACACCATATGCACCATGTGGTACACGGAGTGATGTATCTCTAACCTCTCTAGCCTTCTCACCAAAGATTGCTCTAAGAAGTCTCTCTTCTGCAGTAAGCTCAGTCTCTCCCTTAGGAGTAACCTTTCCTACCAATATATCTCTTGCACGAACCTCAGCACCGATACGGATAATTCCGTTCTCATCAAGATCCTTTAATGCCTCAGGAGCAAGTCCTGAAAGATCTCTTGTGATTTCCTCTGGTCCGAGCTTTGTATCTCTTGCTTCAATCTCATACTCTTCAATATGAACCGAAGTATATACATCTTCCTTAACTAATCTCTCGCTAAGAAGAACCGCATCCTCGTAGTTGTAGCCCTCCCAAGTCATGAATCCGATAAGTGGATTCTTACCGAGAGCAATCTCACCACCACATGTAGATGCACCATCAGCAATAACCATTCCCTTAGTAACCTTATCTCCACGCTTAACGATAGGTCTCTGGTTCATACAGTTACCCTGGTTACTTCTAGAGAACTTAGTAACGTGGTACTCATCTCTTGTACCATCATCACACTTTATAACAATCTTCTCACTTGATGATATCTCAACAACACCATCATTCTTAGCAACAATACATACACCTGAGTCAACTGCTGCCTTAGCCTCCATACCTGTACCAACAACAGGAGCCTCTGTCTTAAGAAGCGGAACTGCCTGACGCTGCATGTTAGAACCCATAAGGGCACGGTTAGCATCATCATTCTCAAGGAAAGGAATCATAGATGTAGCTACTGAGAATACCATCTTAGGTGATACGTCCATAAGGTCAACCTTTGCCTTAGAGAACTCAGATGTCTCCTCCTTATATCTACCTGAAACCTTTTTATTTACGAAATGTCCCTCATCATCAAGTGGCTCATTAGCCTGAGCAACAACAAAGTTATCCTCTTCGTCTGCTGCAAGATAAATTACTTCATCTGTAACGATAGGGTTCTTAGGATCTGTCTTATCTAACTTTCTATATGGTGCCTCAACAAAACCATATTCGTTAATACGAGCATAGGTTGCAAGTGAGTTAATAAGTCCGATGTTAGGACCTTCAGGTGTCTCGATAGGACACATTCTACCGTAATGTGTATAGTGTACGTCTCGAACCTCGAAACCTGCTCTATCTCTTGACAAACCACCAGGACCAAGAGCTGAAAGACGTCTCTTATGAGTAAGCTCTGAAAGTGGGTTGTTCTGATCCATAAACTGTGAAAGCTGTGAACTTCCGAAGAACTCCTTAACAGCTGCAGTTACAGGCTTAATATTAATGAGAGACTGTGGAGTGATAGTATCAACATCCTGAGTATTCATTCTCTCTCTTACAACTCTCTCAAGTCTTGATAAACCAATTCTATACTGGTTCTGTAAAAGCTCACCTACAGCTCTGATTCTTCTGTTACCTAAGTGGTCGATATCATCATCATTACCGATACCATACTCAAGGTGCATATTATATGAAATAGATGCAAATATATCCTCTCTAGTAATATGCTTTGGTACAAGCTCATTAACAGCTGCTGCCGCTGCCTTCTTAAGCTCTTCCTCATCATCATAAGCATCGAGAAGCTCAACAAGAGCCGGATAATATACATCCTCTGTAATACCAATTTCTCTAGGGTCAAATCCTACATATCCAGACATATCAACTACTAAGTTAGAGAGAACCTTAACATTTCTCTCCTCTGTCTGAATCCACACAAATGGAACAGCTGCGTTCTGTATAGCAGTAGCGTCCTCACGAGTAAGAATTGCTCCAGCCTTATACATAACTTCACCTGTTGAAGGATCCACAACATCCTCTGCAAGAGTATGTCCTGTTATTCTATTCTTAAATGCTAACTTCTTATTAAACTTATAACGACCAACCTTAGCAAGGTCATATCTTCTTGCATCAAAGAACATATTATTAATATGGTTCTCAGCACTGTCAACAACCTCAGGCTCACCTGGTCTAATCTTCTTATACAATTCAATAAGTCCAGTCTCATAGCTATCAGAAACGTCCTTAGCTAAGCTGGCCATAATCTTTGGCTCATCACCAAACATATCTATAATCTCCTGGTTAGTTCCAATACCAAGAGTTCTAATAAGTACAGTTATAGGCACTCTCTTAGTTCTATCTACACGCACGTAGAAAACATCGTTAGCGTCTGTTTCGTACTCTAACCATGCTCCTCTGTTAGGAATAACTGTTGATGAGAATAACTTCTTACCAATCTTGTCATGTCCTATTCCATAATATATACCAGGTGAACGTACCAACTGGCTAACTATAACTCTTTCAGCTCCATTTATAACAAATGTGCCTGTCTCTGTCATAAGTGGAAGATCTCCCATGAATATATCATGCTGTGCAATCTCATCTGTCTCAAGATTACGAAGTCTTACAACAACCTTAAGTGGAGCAGCGTAAGTAGCATCTCTTTCCTTACACTCCTCTATGGTATACTTCTTGTCATCTACACACAGCTGAAATCCACAAACTCTAAGCTAAGCGTCTTAGAATGACTCACTATAGGAGAAATATCTTTAAATACTTCTAATAAGCCTTCATCTAAGAACCACTGATATGAATCTTTCTGAACTTCGATAAGGTTTGGCATGTCCAAAACCTGCTTCTCAGTTGAAAAACTCATTCGCATTCCTCTTCCCGATTCCACAGGACGCATTCTGTACTTTTTCATCGCAGCATTCACCCCTTGATTTTATTTGGTTTTTCTTATATATCCGAAATTATGGCACATATAGCCATAATAATGACATTTTATAATATTAGCATATATGGAAAATGGTGTCAACCGAATTTTTTAGATATTTTTGTATAGCAATAAAACTTTTCTATATTAGATATTTTTCGATATTTTGAATAAACAAATTTCTACATAATGTGATTTGATAAAATAAGAGTGGCCACAGAATATGTGACCACTCCTTAATTCATGTAAAAGCAAATTACTTAATAGTAGCCTTTGCACCAGCCTCTTCGAGCTGCTTCTTGATAGCCTCAGCCTCTTCCTTAGATACGCCTTCCTTAACTACCTTTGGAGCTGCTGTTACAAGATCCTTAGCTTCCTTTAAGCCTAAACCAGTGATCTCACGAACTGCCTTGATTACAGGTACGCCTGCACCCTCAGTAAGCTCTACGTCGAACTCTGTCTTCTCATCTGCTGCGCCTGCTGCATCTCCACCTGCTGCTGCAACTACAACACCAGCTGCTGCTGATACACCGAACTCCTCCTCACAAGCCTTAACGAGCTCGTTTAACTCTAAAACTGATAAACCTTTGATAACTTCAATAATTTCCTGAGTTGTCATTTTTAAATTCCTCCATTTTTCTAAATAATTAATCTAATAGTTTTTAATAAATGTAATTATGCTTCCTTTGCTTCAGCGATCTGCTTAATAACACGAGCAAAGTTTGCAATAGGTGACTGAATACTTCCAAGGAACTTGGAAATAAGCTCTTCTCTTGATGGTACAGAAGCGATAGCCTTAATACCATTAGCATCGTAGTAAGTTCCCTCTACTACACCTGACTTCATCTCAAGCTTTGGAGCTTCCTTAGCAAACTTAGCGATAAGTCTTGCTGGTGCAGTTGCGTCTGTCTTAGAAATAACAACTGCTGTTGGCTCCTCAAGATCTGCCTTAAGTGGATCAAACTCTGTTCCATCAACTGCAAATCTAACCATAGTATTCTTGTATACCTTATAGAACACACCTTCTTCTCTGAGCATCTTACGAAGTCTTGTATCCTGCTCAACAGTAAGTCCACGGTAATCTACTAATACTACTGACTTAGCGTCTTTGATGTTCTCCTTGATTTCCTCAACGATAGGCTGCTTTAATTCTACCTTTGCCAAAATCATGCACCTCCTTATAATATTAATGAAACTGCAATGAATTGCGAAAGAAAAAAACTCTCACGCACGTAGCATGAGAGTTGAAACGTCAAAATCTATGATTCCACGAATCTTCCTCGGTAGGCGTTACCAAACTTACACCTTACGGTACCTACTGTCTACGGCAGTTCATCGAGAGATATATTATCATAGCCATATATAATTGTCAACAATATTTTTTATCTAATTTAAATTATTATTTTTAATGTTTTTATTCCAAATCATCTAGTAAAGCATCATATCTAACTATCAGACTTTCATAACCTCTTTTGCGGAGCTCATTTTGAACCAAAAGAGCATCCTCTATAGTGTCGAAGGCACCAACCCTCACCTGATACAAACCATCCACCTCATTGGCAGTAGCATCAAATCCGGAGTTGGTGAGTTGGTTCATCTTGTAGCTTGCCAATCCGTAATTTCTAAACAAGCCTACAAGTATCTGATATATGGTTTCATTTTCGTCATCACTCATCGAAGTGTCATCATAACTACTATCACCATTGCCATTCGTAGAGGAATTGTCATAAACAGAATAAGCATTTCCATTCATAGGGGTATTATCATAAACAGCATAAACGCTTCCATCTATAACGGAATTATCATAAGTGTCGTCCACATAATCATTTGCAGAAGCGTTGCCACGCGAATCACTGGTTACAACATTGGCCGATTCATCTGCAAACACCGGCGCGCTACTCTCATATCCATGATACGGATTATAAAATCTGTCCTGACTTATAGTCGATACAGTCTCTCCTCTTAAGGTTTCATCAATACCTATAGCTATTGCCTCGGCAATCCTTGCCTTGTTCTCATCAAACAGCTGATTATCCTTATCACTATTTATGAATCCAACCTCCAGCAACAAAGCAGGCATCTTAGTTCTTCTAAGTACAGCAAGATTTTTTCTTTCCTCTACATTGATATTTCTAAAACCCACATCCTCAAGTCTTTTATTAATATTTCTTGCCATCTGTCCCTTGATACCCGAATCACTATACACAAGAGTCTGTACTCCATTCGAGCTGTTAGGAGTTGGGTTTGAGTTTCTATGAAGTGATATAAAGTAATCCGCACCGCTTGCATTACCTATACGAGCCTTTTCATTCGGAGAATCATATACATCATCCACTCTGGTAAATTCCACCTCATACCCCAAACGTCTAAGCTCAGACGCCACATCAAAGGCTAAGCTTAGTACATCATCCTTTTCTCTTCTACCATTATAAGAAGCACCATTGTCGTACCCACCGTGTCCAGGGTCTAATATTATTTTAGTCGCCATTTTTATCTCCACATACTTTTACTATATAAATAGTATATGAAGGATTTCATTTTGGGTTACTTACAGTATTTCAAAACACTAGCAATAAGTTTCAGATTGCTAACCCTTTAATCCGCAAAGAAATTAAAAGCATTTTTCAACTATGTCTTTATCTAGTCCATCCTTACATGTAAGCGTTCCTACTATAAAGTATGCCAAGCCTCCAAACAAAAGTCCCCAAACCACAGAATTTATATTAAATAATGTAAGCTTAAACTGATAGCTGACCACATAAGCCGTCACACCTATTAAAGAAGATGCTATAGCTGCCTGTTTATTTCCCTTCTTATAGAAAACACCGCCTACAATAGGCCAT
>JAGALE010000405.1 GCA_017625335.1 Lachnospiraceae bacterium | reverse complement strand
CCCTGTGCTGTCTCTGGTCTTAAATAAAGAGTTGCAGCTGAATCCTCTGTAACACCCTGGAATGTCTTAAACATAAGGTTAAATTCTCTAATATCTGTAAAGTTGTGCTTGCCACAGGTTGGACAACAGATATTATTAGACTCAATAAACTCACTCATCTGAGCCTTTGTCCATCCGTCAACGCTGCTGTCTAAAGTAATTCCATTATCCTGACAAAAATCTTCAATTACCTTGTCGGCTCTAAATCTCTCATGACACTCCTTACAATCCATAAGAGGATCAGAGAAACCACCTACGTGACCTGAAGCTACCCATGTCTGTGGGTTCATAAGGATTGCACAGTCTACACCAACATTATAAGGATTCTCCTGAATGAATTTCTTCCACCAAGCTTTCTTAACGTTGTTCTTAAACTCAACGCCAAGATTACCGTAATCCCAAGTGTTAGCAAGACCACCATATATCTCAGAACCTGGATATATGAATCCTCTTGACTTTGCAAGTGCAACAATTTTCTCCATTGTCTTAGCTGATTGTTCCATGTTAATTTACCTTCCTTCCACCCCTACACCGGCGTGTGTGGGATTTGTTGAATTTTATTTATGTTTGACACATACGTCATATTGTACCTTTTAAACCTAATTTTTTCAAGCTAAAGTAGAAAGAATTTCCAAGGATTTGAAATTTTTATCAATATACTCACATCTAAACCTATTTGCTACCCATGCAAGCTCCTCTTCTTTATCCTTCACTAGCTTAAAGCTAAATATCTTATTAAGCGGCGAAGATAGAATATATTGTAAGGTATAAATCAAAGTTTCACTAACCTTAATATTAATCTTATGCTTAAGAGCACATCTTGCGCAGCATATACCACCAAACCTTGCATCAAAGTGGGTTAGCTCCTCCTTGGAATCACATTTCACACAGGAATATGCATGTATAGCCTGGCCTTCAATGTCCATAAGCTTTATTTCGTAGACACTTTTTATTATAGAATTTGAAATCTTGCCTTCTATTAGGGTTTTAAGTGTAACATATAGCAGATTTAAATTATCAACGCATTTATCCCCTTCTCTTGTGTAATATGACATAAGCTCACAAAAATATGATGCATAACACACTTTCTCCATATCATAAGGAAGCTCAGCAAAGTATTCTGAAACATTCACGCTGATTAACCTATAAGCATCACCACTAGGCGCAATGGTAAACTTGCCCATTACATAACTTTGGCTAGCTGCTCTCAAGTTGGAATTTGCTCGTCTTGCACCATTGGCAAATACAGTAATCTTCCCCCGTTCCTTGGTAAGAACAACCAATCTCTTGTCATATTCCCCAAGCTGAACTGTATATAGAACTATTCCTGTTACAATAATATCCTCTATCACACCATCACCTACTTATATTATAAAAAACTATAAATTAGCTTTCATCTCTATAACCATAGTTTTTAATCAAAGTATCACTATCTCTCCAATCCTTCTTAACCTTAACCCATAGCTTAAGATTAACCTTGCAATCTAGGAGATTTTCCATACTTATTCTAGCCTTAGAGCCAATTTTCTTAAGCATAGCTCCCTGCTTACCAATGATAATTCCTTTATGTGAATCCCTCTCACATATTATAGTAGCATCGATATCTATAAGCCCACCATCAGGTCGCTCCTTCATTCTATCAATAACTACTGCTATACCATGAGGAATTTCCTTATCTAAAAGCCTTAAAGCCTGCTCTCTAATAAGCTCAGCAACAATCTGTCTCTCAGGCTGATCCGTTACTGTATCCTCATCATAAAATTGCGGACCATATGGAAGATGTCCCTTTATAGTCTTAATAAGCTCCTCTGAGTTCTTCCCCTTTAAAGCCGACACAGGTACTATATCCTGGAAATCATATACCTCCTTATAGGTATTTATTGCATCAAATACAGCCTGTTCTTCCACAGTATCAGTCTTATTTATAACTAGTATTACAGGTGTCTTAACCTTGGCTAAAACCTCAACGATATGTCTTTCACCCGCTCCAATAAATGTGGTTGGTTCAACAACCCACATAACCACATCCACTTCATTCAATGTGTTATATGCCACATTCATCATATACTGACCAAGCTTATTCTTAGCACGATTGATACCCGGTGTATCAAGGAATACAATCTGAGCCTCATCATCAGTATAAACTGTCTGTATTCTATTGCGAGTGGTCTGAGCCTTATTACTGGTTATTGCAATCTTCTGACCGATAAGTCTATTCATAAGAGTAGACTTTCCAACATTTGGTCTTCCAACGATTGCAACAAAGCCTGACCTGAAATTATCATTACTTTTCTTGCCTAATATCTTATCAATATCAAGATATACACCATCGTTTATATTATCTATCTTGTTACCCATGTAATTCTCCATCATCTAATATACGCTTATTAACTATTAAACTACATCATTAGCTAAAATACACTTATAACCTGATTAAAATTATCCTTTGCAGCTTCAAGCTTTGACTCTCCACCAACAGCACAAATAATATCATTATTAATAGCGGCCTCAACATATGGAGCCAAACCTCTAATAGTTTCCACATTAGTAGACAAAACTTCATCTCTGTCTTTTTGCAGATCCTCGTCAGTAAGTCCCATAATGT
>JAGALE010000404.1 GCA_017625335.1 Lachnospiraceae bacterium | reverse complement strand
TAGATACATTTTAATAATATAATATTAGTGATGAATTGTATTCAAAGGAGAAATACTATGAAGAAAATATATTTTATAAATATTATATTAATAATAATTCTGGGATGTTCAGCCTGTCAGAATAAGGAAGTTGATTATGTAGATGAGGGGATTCATACACAAACTGAAACTTCAATGATAGATATGTCAACAGGTAAAATAAAAGATAAGCTAAGTGTACCTGATTCATGGACAGAGAAGGTTGATTCTGATAAAGGAATAACAATAGGCGCAAATATTATAGTTCCAGATGTTTCGTCTATGAAGGTGGTTGAAGCATCTGAATTTCATCCAAGTAATGAAGATAAAAAGCAATTTATAGCATCTATTACTAGTGAAGCTGTATATGATTATCCTGTTGCTTATGATGAGATGACAAAGGAACAGCTGGAAGAATATATTGCTTATAACGAAGATTGTTTGAAACAATCAAGTGATATAATGCAGGATAACGAGAAAGAGGATATAAAAAACACCTTACAAGAGTTATATACATATTACGAATTGGCACAAGAAGAGTATTCTTTAACAACAGATTATTCAAGCTATTCCTATTATACAAAGTATGATAATAGAAATGTGATTATTCAATTTATGGGTGGTGATGAAAATACAGATATAATAATGCGTCCTGATGATTATAATGTTAATATCGAAAGTGAAGTATATGATATTGTTGGATTTCAAATAATGAACAAGGAAATTTATGCAGAGAATAAATGTAAATTAAATGAGGATGATGCAAAAGAACTTGCATACGGATTTATAGATAAGCTTGGATATGGGGATTTTGAAATAGTTGACACATATCCGTTAGCGTGTACAGCATATAAGAATGATGAGCATGAATTGATTTATAATGGATATACATTCGTGATGAATAGAAATATATATGGTGTGACGGTAGACTCAAGAGATTGGACCTTACCACATAGTCATCCTCAAAGTGAACATATGAGCTCTATGTCTGAAGAATATAGTGGATGGGTGCAATGGCCAGGATATGGTTTCGAAATTATGTATGTTTGTGTAAATGATGATGGGGTTGTTTATTTTTCATATAGAGCACCATATAAGTTAGGTGAGGTGATTAGTAGTGATGTAAATCTTCTATCTTTTGATCGAATTCAAAATACTATCAGGGAAGAAATTATTAAACAGGAGGGTATATATGATTACAAGATGTTTAATAATATGGAATTGAAATATGTGCCAATTAAAGACGAAGCTAATCCTGGAAAATATTCTATAATTCCTGTTTGGATATTGTCTGCGGGTGATGTTTATAGTACATCAGCGTATGTAGTTGTAAATGCAATTGATGGAACTATAGTATATATGTACGAACAGTATTATGAGATAGAGTTCGAAAAGGATAGTGATTAAAATGTAAAACAAATATTGATTATTTAGAGCCATATATGATACTTTATGTATAGTATATGGCTTATTTTTATTGGGAGAAAACATGCAATTAAGTGACAACATAACCACAATTAAAGGAATAGGTGAAAAAACTGCTGCCGCATTTGCTAAGCTTGGAGTTCATACTGTAGATGATTTAATTCATACATATCCTAGGAATTATCTTTCCTATGGAGAACCGGTTGATATTAAGGATACAGTAATAGGGGAACGCCAGGCTATTTGTGCAGTTATTTCTTCTTATGTGGATACCAGGAAGGTGAGAGGTCTTACACTTACTAATATTAGTGCCAAGGACCAAACAGGTAATATTAAAATTACATGGTTTAATTCACCATATCTGAAGAATGTTCTTCACAGGGGAGATACATATGTATTTGTTGGAACGGTAAAGGTTAAGAATAATATGCGAGTAATGGATATGCCTGAGTATTACAAGCTTTCTCAATATCAGGATATGAGACAGGAGATGCAACCTGTATATCCACTTACGCAGGGTTTATCTAATAAGACCTTCCAGAAGGCTATAATTAGCACCAGAGAGATGATATATAGCTTAGAGGATTATCTCCCTGATGATGTAAAGAGAGATTATTCCTTGATGGATATAAGTGAAGCTTATGAGAATATTCACTTTCCTATGAATGAAACTGTTCTTAAGAATGCTATCAAAAGACTTGCATTTGATGAGTTTTATAAGTTTTTGTATGATATGTCCAAGCTTAAGGAGGAAAATATAAAGCTTACCAATACTCATAGAATAGTACAGGGTAAGAATGTTGCTGAATTTGTAAATGATCTTTCGTTTAGTCTTACTAAAGGACAACAACAGGCTATTGAGGATATATTAGCTGATATGGGTAGTGATAATGTTATGAATCGTCTGGTGCAAGG
Source organism: Lachnospiraceae bacterium (assembly GCA_017625335.1). Lineage (GTDB taxonomy): Bacteria > Bacillota > Clostridia > Lachnospirales > Lachnospiraceae > Coprococcus_C. The sequence goes on along the minus strand of JAGALE010000404.1, from coordinate 1,222 downwards.
AGATGTAGGCTCTGGTAAGACGGTTGTGGCTGAGGCAGCACTTTTTGCATGTATCAAAGAAGGCTATCAAGGCGCTTTGATGGTACCAACTGAGGTTTTAGCAAAGCAACATTACGAGGAAATAAGTAAAATATTTGCTAAGTATAATATAAATACAGTTTGTTTGGTCGGTTCTACACCAATTAAAGAAAAACGTCATATATATGAAGGATTAAAATCTGGAAATATAGATTTGGTAATTGGAACCCATGCACTTATAGAAGATAAGGTTGAGTATAACAATCTTGGTCTTGTGGTTACAGATGAACAACATCGCTTTGGTGTAAATCAAAGAAAGAAGCTAACTGCAAAGGGAGATGCGCCACATACTCTTGTAATGAGTGCAACACCAATTCCTAGAACACTTGCCATTATAATGTATGCGGACCTTGATATATCAGTTATATCAGAGCTTCCAAAGGGAAGAAAGCCTATAAAAAACTGTGTTGTTGGAACTAATTATAGAAATACAGCTTATAGATTTATAGCATCGCAGGTTGAGGAAGGCTCCCAGGTGTATGTAATATGTCCGATGGTGGAAGAGAGTGAGACTATGGATCTTACTAATGTTACTGAATATACAGAGACTATGAAAGCTAATTTACCCGCCAATGTAAAGGTTTCTATGCTTCATGGCAAAATGAAGGCAGATGAAAAGAATTCTATAATGGATGAATATATTGCGGGCAATATAGATGTTTTGGTATCAACAACAGTTATAGAGGTTGGTATTAATAATCCTAATTCTACGGTTATGATGGTTGAAAATGCAGAGCGATTTGGTTTGGCTCAGCTTCATCAGCTAAGGGGTCGTGTTGGTCGAGGCAAGAAACAATCTTACTGTATATTTATTAATGGCAAGGAGAGCAAGGAGTCTATGGATAGACTAAGAGTTTTGGAAAATTCCAATGATGGTTTCTTTATTGCCAGTGAGGATTTAAAGCTTAGAGGTCCAGGTGATTTCTTTGGTATTAGACAGAGTGGTGAAATGCTATTTATGTTGGCAGATATATATAATCATTCTGATATGTTAAAATCTGCACAGGAGATACTATCAAAGTATGGTAATGGCTTAGAACCAACTAAATCTAAGATTATTACTTCTTTGAACGAAAATGCAGTATTGTAATGATGATTAATTTGCTTTTACTCAAAAAATAATTGTAATTATTTAAGGTGATTT
>JAGALE010000403.1 GCA_017625335.1 Lachnospiraceae bacterium | reverse complement strand
ATTAATCTCTAGTATTTTATGTTATTTAACAAATAATAAAGTCACCCTTACATCCGTTTTTAATGTAATTAATTAATCTTATCTCAGCTGCACACTGTAACTGGAGTGATTTAAGATAATTATATGCTAACTCATCTTTATTTGTTAACGCATTATTAATTTCTTTAATGAGTTCGTCGTTCTTATCTCTAATCTCTTTCTCAACCTTATCAAATCTTTCCTGTGTTTCAGTGTTTTCTAATATCATTTCATTTGTCATAACTTATACCTCCTTGATATACTCCCAATCAATTATGTCATTAACTCTTATATCCACAAAATTTAATGTTTCAAATACGATGCCTTCTATATAAAATGATGTTTTTGTAATAAACCCCTTATGCTGTTTACCATTTTTTAACTTTGCTGTAACTACCTTACCAAGTTCAGGTAATTCTACACAACAATATCTATAATCTGGAATAGGTATAGCATTTAATTTATGTAATGCTCTCTTCTGCATACCCTCAATCTTATCAATAACAGTATTATTAACATAATCTTTACCATAACGAAGGTATTTATGCACATCAATGTAACTTACACCTAACTTTTCTTCATCACTCATACCAGATAAGCCGTCTGCAGGTGTTTTATATACAAGGTCAATAGGTAATCCAAGTTCTTCTCCAATTAACATTACTTCAAGAGATGTAAATTCTCCTATTAAGTTAAAGTCACAACCACCATCTCCCCACTTAGTAAAGTAACCAAGTGTTCTCTCACTTAGGTTTCCCGTACCAGCTACTCTGTACCCATGTGTTTGACCCCAAGTATAGAGTGTTGTCATACGAATACGAGGTGCAATATTAATTTGAGCTTCTTCACTTATGTTTTTACAACCTCCAAACATATCTAACATTGCATAATAAGTATTTGCAATGTTAATTGTTGTATACCCAATATCTAATAACTCAACTACTCTTAAGCTATCAGAAATGTCTTTCTGTTCTCCGTTTGGCATTAATAATCCAAATACATTATCTTTACCAAGTACATCTACTAATAACTTGGCTACAATCGTACTATCCTTGCCACCAGATATACCAAGTACTGCACGGTTCATATGATTAGCCTGTGCATATTCTTCTAACCATGCTTTAATACATTCAATAGCATTTTTAGCATCAAATCCTTTTACAACTTCATGTACCAACTCTCTATACTCTAATGTAGTCATACTTATTTCTCCTCATCTACAAATCTAATTATATTATTTTCTATATCATATTTATATGGTAATTTGTTGGATGCAATCCAAGGTTCTATGCTGTATTCAAATGAATACATGTTATTGCTTTGCAAACTTGCCTTGTATACATCTTTTGTTTCATTTGAAAATACAATGTATTTATCTGTATTTCCACTTATAATTGTGTATTGCTTAACAAGATTAGTATAAGCAATATCTGTTTTTAGTTTAGGTATATATGTATACAATCCAATGATTATACTTATTACAATAAGTACCTTGATAATATTTGAAATAGTTCTTTTTGCTCTCATATGTATACCTCGTATTATAATTTATAAAACTTAATCTCTTTTACATGTGTTAATGTTTCTAGAATCATTGGTAATACTACATTCCAATCTGCACCACCACGAACACATCCAATGAGCCAAGGAAATGCTACTGTGTAGCCTATGCAGTGACTGTCAATACTCTCTAAACAATTTTTGAATGCTTCAAGTGAAGTGTATTGCTTCCCATCATATCCGTAATTAGCCTGAGCAAACATGTTTACAACATAATAAGGTTTCTGTTCTACTACATCACTTACTTTGACATACTGTGAAAATCCAAGTAACTGCTCTGTTGTATTCATATCATAAAATTGTTTATATTGCTCATATACTTGTGGATATCTTTCTCTAATGGCTTTTGCTACGCCACTTCCCATTTTACCTTGACAATTTACTTGATGACAAATGAAGTCTACTTTTGCATCAAGCAAGTCACCTTCAATTAAAGTGTAATCCCTCATTTTAATACCTCGTCTATATCAATTACTTTAGTTGCACATTTTAATAATGGATTTTTATCTAAATCATATCCATTTCTGTCAACAAGAAGTAATACTGTTACATTATCAAGTTTAGCTCGTATTGCTTTATTCAATACGAGCTGAAGTGGTTTATTTATTAGTCCAACATCATAAAATATAACTGCTGTTTTATCATTACTATGCAAATATCTTAATGAATCTATGTTGTCTACTAATACATCAATAAGGTTGATTTTTGATTCTTCTATACCTAACTCACTGATTACATAGTCTTTGGTCTTTTTTAACATAGATGGTTTGAACTCATTTTGGTTTCCTTTTACTGCTATAATCATGTCACTACCTCACTTAATAATTTATTATTGAGCTAATTTTTAGCTATTGACGTCCTGTACTCAACTCCATTTTAGTTTAGCTTTGCTATGAAATGTTATCTTTCTTACAGCAAGTGTAGATACATCAAAGTTAGCAATATTTTCTGTTAACTTCAAGTCTTTTAAGTTTCTTTCAAATGTTTCTTTTGCTTCTTCTACACTATTAAACTTCTTTGCATGTGTTAACGAACCAAAACAAGGATACCCTGTGGAATGAACTCCTGCATAGTTATCATACTGGAAGTACTCAAAATACTGCTCCTCATCCTTTAACTGTTCACCAAGACAATTCACTACTCTTTTTAATGATACTACGTACATATTATTTATCCTCCAATTCTAAACTAATTGTGATTGCTACTTTTGTACCAAGTGGCACCTCCATATTACAAAGTACATCAATAGCTGTTGCTATATTATTGCCAAACTCAAATTGTTCTATCCTTTTATCGCAAGGTGTACCATCATCACTATATACTCTTACTCCTATACTATTTGATTCTTTGTCAATACAGTATGTTTCTAAGCATACTGTTTTCTGTCTAAGATTACCAATACCTGATGCTGTTTCTAACATGTTTAATGTCTTTTTATAATAACTCATACATACACCTCATCCCTTAATATTTATACATATTATATCATCTTATTTACATTTTGTCAATAAGTATGTAATAAAAAGTGGAAATATTAGATATTTCCACTTTTAATGTCGATTATGTTTTTACAAATGATTTAGAATTCATTATTGTGAAGTCTAGTTCTGATTTCTGCAAGTGTTGTTTCTTTTAACATTTTGCCATCTCTGAAAATAGGCTGTAATAAGTTTCCATCCTTAGGAATGGTATCTGTTGTATAACCGTCATATGCAACGATTTCACCATTTTCCTCAGTGACGTAGATTAAACCTTTCTGAGACTTCTTGAACTTACCAGTGTCTGTCTTAGGATTCTTAAAGAGTTGTCTCTCTTCTCCCTTTGTTTCATCAGCACACCATGTTGCCTTCACAGCAATTCCATAACTGTCTCTGGTAAATGGAAGAAGTCTACCGTCTGTTGTTTCAGCACACTGTGTACTGAAAGAGCCTGCTCCAAGAGCTACATTACAAGCAGCAAATCCTTTCTGTGCAAGTCTCTGATACATCTGCTCTGCTCTGTTAGGTGTAATACTATCACCATAGATTGCTCTTACATGAGAATCAAGTACTTTGTAGCCTGCTTCATTTACTGTATATCCGAACATGTTAGCAAGAATACCTACTGTACCAAGTACTTCTTCATCTGTAAGTTTTCTAATGAGTTCAGTTGTACCATTCATATTTACTTTGTATAAGAAATACTCACCACTGTTCTTATTTTCCACACAAATGTTCTTACCACAGTATTTTGCAAGTGTCTGCTCAATTTCCTTAGGTAATCTACCAGTGAACATCAATTCTAAATCTTCAAGTATAGTTGTATCTCCTACAACTACATGTCCACAAATGATGTCTACTGGGTCACCAGAATCACCACGGAAGAATACTGTACCAGGACGAGAAAGTATAATATCCTTCAAATTTCCACCATGTTTTAATACTTCTCCTAAAGATAATTTCTTAAAGATGAATCTCTTATCATACTGAGTCATTACCTCATAATCTGATGATACTTCTTCTTCCTTTGATGCTTCTCTAACGAACTCCATAACTCCCAACCCATAGAAGTTTACTACATCATGTTCCTTAAGCTCACTTAATTCACAATCTGCCCCATCAAAGAAGTTACTAATACCACAACGCTGTAAGTTTATCCAATAATCGTATGTGTCCATTACTACAGATACTGCACCTGCAGGATATAATTCGCCGAATAATTTTTTAAGGAATGTTTCCTCATCACCATCTACTGCATAATTGCTACACATTACAGAGTGCTCTGTAGAAATCATACCACCACCGATTTCTTTTACAGGGTCTCCATAGTAATCATGCATGTACTTAATAGCTGGAATAGTTGCTGTCTTATTGAAAGAAGTAAGGAATGCACTAGATGCTTTGATTGCTGCATCACTACTCTTTCCGCCTCTGAATCCAAATTCACTGATTGCACTCTTTCTTGCATTATCATCACAACCAGTTACTCCGTACCACTTGTTTACAATCTGCCTGTAGTAATATGCCTGATTAGCAATTGCCATTGGATACCATACTTCAGAAGATGTTACAGATTCAAGAAACTCTGTAATCCAAGGAAAATCAGGATGT
>JAGALE010000402.1 GCA_017625335.1 Lachnospiraceae bacterium | reverse complement strand
GAAAAACAGACTACTTTTTTGCGTTAAAGTATTAAAATTAAAGGTTGCCAAATATAGCTGTTATCATATATAATAAGGATTAGTGTCGTGATAATTTTTATCACTTAAATGATTACAAGTAATGAGAAAATGGAGGAATATAATTTGAGCAAGCAGCAGATTATGCTTGGTAATCAGGCTATAGCCTGTGGTGCTTATGAGGCAGGAGTAAAGGTTTCTGCAGCATATCCTGGTACACCAAGTACAGAGATTAGTGAGAATATTATTAATTATAAGGAGATATACGCTGAGTGGTCACCTAATGAGAAGGTTGCCATGGAGGTTGCAATTGGTGCATCTATATCAGGTGTTAGATCACTTTGTTCTATGAAGCATGTAGGTGTAAATGTGGCATCTGACCCACTTTTCACAGTTAGCTACATAGGTGTTAATGGTGGTCTTGTACTTGTTGCAGCTGATGACCCTGGTATTTACAGCTCACAGAACGAGCAGGATAGCCGTATGGTTGCACGTTCTGCTATGGTTCCTGTGCTTGAGCCATCAGATAGTGAGGAAGCAAGAGTATTTACTAAGAAGGCATATGAGATTAGTGAGAAGTATGATACTCCTGTTATTCTTAGAACTACTACAAGACTTTCACATTCACAGGGTGTTGTAAATCTTGAGGATAGAGTAGAGGTTGCTGATAAGCCTTATGAGAGAGATATGCGTAAGACAGTTATGATGCCTGCCTGCGCTATTGAGAGACATAAATTTGTAGAGAAGAGATTATAGGATTTAGCTAACGACGCTTGTGATATGGATATCAACAAGATGGAGATTAACGACACATCTATTGGTATTATCTCAAGTGGTATCCCATATCAGTATGTTAAGGAGGTTCTTCCTAACGCATCAGTACTTAAGCTTGGTATAGTTAACCCACTTCCTAGAAAGCTTATAGAGGAGTTTGCTTCAAAGGTTGATAAGCTTTACATAGTAGAGGAGCTTGAGCCGGTTATCGAGGAGCAGGTTAAGTCTTGGGGTATTGAGGCTATCGGTAAGGAAATATTTACAGTTCAGGGCGAGTATTCAGCAAATATGCTTAGAAAGGCAATCTTAGGACAGGAGCTTGATCTTGAGTCAGCTGCACAGGTACCTAACAGACCACCTATACTTTGTCCGGGATGTCCACATAGAAGTACATTCTCAGTACTTAAGAAGCTTAAGATTCACGCAGCAGGAGATATCGGATGTTATACTCTTGGAGCAGTTGCACCTCTTAACGTTATTGATACTACAGTATGTATGGGTGCAAGTATTTCAACTCTTCATGGTATGGAGAAGGCTAAGGGTAGAGAATTTATAAAGGATTGGGTTGCTGTAATCGGTGATTCCACATTCCTTCATACAGGTGTTAACTCACTTATGAATATGGTTTATAACAAGGGTACAGGAACAGTTCTTATCCTTGACAACTCAACTACAGGTATGACAGGTCACCAGGAGCACGCTGCAACTGGTAAAACTCTTATGGGTGAGCCTACATATCCTATTAACATTTTCAACCTTTGTAAGGCTATGGGAATTGAGAATGTTTACGAGGTAGATGCATTTGACCTTGACGCTATGGAGAAGATTATTAAGCAGGAGGTAGCAAGAGAGGCTGTTTCAGTTATTATCTGTAAGAGTCCTTGTGCACTTCTTAAGTCTTATGTTCCAAAGGGCAAGTGCATAGTAGATGACGAGAAGTGTAAGAAATGTGGTGCATGTCTTGTACCAGGCTGTCCTGCTATGACTAAGAAGGACGGACACATCGTTATTGATGAGACTATGTGTAATGGATGTGGACTTTGTATGAGTAAGTGTCCATTTGATGCAATATCATTGAAGAAGGCAGGTGAGTAATATGGCTAAGAATACAGTAAATATAATGATAGTTGGTGTAGGTGGACAGGGAACACTCCTTGCAAGCCGTATCCTTGGAAATATTACTACATCAGCAGGCTATGATGTAAAGATTTCAGAGGTTCATGGTATGGCACAGCGTGGCGGTAGCGTTGTTACCTTTGTAAGATATGGCGAAAATGTTGCTGAACCTATAGTAGAGGAAGGTCAGGCAGATATTCTTATAGCATTTGAGAGATTAGAGGCACTTAGATATGCACATTTCCTTAAGAAGGATGGAACAATTATCATCAATGACCAGAGAATTGATCCTATGACAGTTGTTACAGGTGCTATGGAATATCCTGAGAATATTATCGAGGACCTTTCTGCTAAGTACAATGTTATATCAGTAAATGCTATGGCTGAGGCTGAGAAGATGGGTAATACAAGAGTATTTAACACTATTATTCT
>JAGALE010000401.1 GCA_017625335.1 Lachnospiraceae bacterium | reverse complement strand
GAATATATAAGGATTTTGTGCTATATGCAGAGGACGAATATGAGAATGATATAATGCTTGGTGGATTTTCTTCAGGACGGAAATATAGTCGTAGAATAGATTCTGATATAACTAAGCTTACAGCATATTTTCTTGGATGGAAAAACTATATATCAGAGCTTGAGACCTATCCTAGTATAGAATCAGAATATGCAGCCAGCTTTTGTGATACTAAGTATCCTAAACAGAATTACAAGTATTATACCCTTAATGAAAAGTATGAGAAAACAAATGATAGATATAATATTCTTCTAGTTGTTATCACTGCAATACTTACATTAAGAACAATAATAATAATCTATAAAACCAGAAAGCAGGAAAAAGAATTTAATATGCAGATGGCTAGGGTGAAGGAGTCGGATAATAACAGCGATATCAGTCTAAAGGATATGAATAAGCTATATACGTCTCAGTCAATTGATGATGACATTCATATAATTAAGGATGAAAATGAGTAAAAAACGAATGAGTAAAAAACCTTGAAATATGCTTGAAATAAATTGCAAATATGATTATACTCTTAATGGTGTGCTTGAACTAAGGTACATCACATAGCTCATTATAGCTATATATGAGATTTTAATTAAAAGGAGATAAATACAATGAGTAAGAAACCAGTAGTTTTAATGGTACTTGACGGTTATGGAATAAGTGATACTGCAGAGGGTAATGCTATAGCTATGGCAAATACACCTGTAATGGATAAGCTTATGGCTGAGTGTCCATTTGTAAAGGGTAATGCATCAGGTCTTGCAGTAGGACTTCCTGATGGTCAGATGGGTAATTCAGAGGTTGGACATATGAACATCGGTGCAGGAAGAATTATCTATCAGGATTTAACATCAATAACTAAGGCTATAGAGGATGGAGATTTCTTCGAGAATGAGGCTCTTCTTCAGGCTATAGAGAATTGTAAGAAGAATAATTCAGACCTTCATCTCTGGGGACTTCTCTCAGACGGTGGTGTTCACAGTCACAATACACATGTGTACGGAATTCTTGAGCTTTGTAAGAAGCAGGGACTTTCTAATGTATACGTTCATCCATTCCTTGATGGTAGAGATACACCTCCTGCATCAGGTAAGGATTATGTAGCAGAATTAGTAGATAAGATGGCAGAGATTGGCGTAGGTAAGGTTGCATCTATCTCAGGTCGTTACTACGCTATGGATAGAGATAACAACTGGGATAGAGTTGAGAAGGCATATGTAGCTATGGTTTACGGCGAGGGTGTGGAGGCTAATGACCCTGTACAGGCTGTTGCTGATTCTTATGCGGATGAGAAGACTGATGAGTTCGTTCTTCCTACAGTAATCATGGAAAATGGTGCTCCGGTAGCAACTGTTAAGGCTAACGATTCAGTTATCTTCTATAACTTCCGTCCGGATAGAGCTAGAGAGATTACAAGAGCATTCTGTTCAGATGATTTCGACGGTTTTGACAGAAAGGGTGGAAGATTACCACTTACTTATGTATGCTTTAAGGATTATGATGAGAGCATACCTAACAAGATTATTGCATTTAAAAAGCAGGAGATTACTAATACACTTGGTGAGTACCTTGCTGCTTGTGGCAAGACTCAGCTTAGACTTGCAGAGACTGAGAAGTATGCACATGTTACATTCTTCTTCAATGGCGGTCTTGAGGAGCCTAATAAGGATGAGGACAGAACCCTTGTTAAGTCACCAGCTGTTGCAACATACAATTTAAAGCCAGAGATGAGTGCTCCTGAGGTAGGTGTTAACCTTGTAGAGGCTATTACTTCTGACAAGTATGATGTAATTATTATTAACTTTGCAAACCCTGATATGGTTGGACATACAGGAATTATCCCAGCGGCTGTTGCTGCAGTTGAGAGAGTTGATCAGTGTGTAGGTGCTGCAGTAGAGGCTGTAAAGCAGGCTGATGGTGTACTCTTTATCTGTGCTGACCACGGTAATGCAGAGCAGATGGTTAACTTTGAGACAGGTGCTCCACATACAGCTCACACTACTAATCCGGTTCCATTTATCCTTTACAACTATGGACAGGATGTTAAGCTACGCGAGGGTGGATGCCTTGCTGATATCGCTCCAACACTTCTTGAGATTATGGAGCTTCCACAGCCGGCAGAAATGACTGGTAAGTCACTTATTGTAAGATAGGATAATATTTAAAATATAGTATAAATTTTATGAACTTTGCTGCCGACATAGATTATGAAGTCTTGTCGGCAGTTGCCATAGATAAAGAAGTTTAAACAATATACCAATGAAAGGGGTTAAAATTTATGAAGAAATTTTTGCAGGAGTTCAAGGAATTTGCTCTTCAGGGTAATGTAATGAGCATGGCAGTAGGTGTTATCATAGGTGCTGCATTCAAGGATTTAGTAACATCATTTACTGATAACGTAATTACTCCAATTATCAACTGTATCGGAGGAGCTGAGATTCAGGGCAGAATACATCTCTTAGGCGATCAGTATATTAACTATGGTGCATTTATAACAGCTGTAATTAATTTCCTTATTATGGCATTCATCATCTTCCTTATGGTTAAGGGTATGAATAACCTTGCTAATATCGGCAAGAAGAAGGAAGAGGAAGCTGAGGAAGCTACTACTAAGGAGTGTCCATACTGTAAGAGTGAGATTCATAAGGATGCAACTAAGTGTCCACACTGTGCGTCAGAGGTTTAAAATAATATATTTTTTCCGGACTTATCTGTTGATAGGTCCGGTTTTTTATTTACATTTTGAATATAATTCCATAATTATGTAAATAATTACCCTAGAATTATATTCAAGATATGGAGGATATTATGGCTATAGATAGAATAAAGTGCATTACAGCCAGAGAAATACTTGATTCTAGAGGTAATCCAACCGTTGAGGTGGATGTTGTTACTGAGAATGGTGCTACAGGACGAGCGTCTGTTCCCTCTGGAGCGTCAACAGGTGAGTACGAGGCACATGAGCTTCGTGATGAGGAAAAAAGGTACTTAGGAAAAGGTGTGGAGAAGGCGGTTACTAATGTTAATACTAGAATTAGTGAGCGTTTAGTTGGCACAAATGTTTATAATCAGGCGTCTATAGACAAGTTTTTAAAGGAAGCAGATGGTACTGAGAATAAGTCAAGATACGGAGCTAATGCAATACTTGGTGTATCTCTTGCTGTTGCAAGAGCAGCTGCTAATTCTCTTAGAATGCCACTGTATAGATATATAGGTGGTACTAATGCTAAGCAGCTGCCTATGCCTATGATGAATATCTTAAATGGTGGCTGTCATGCTGATAATACTGTGGATTTACAGGAGTTTATGATTGTTCCAGTTGGTGCAGATTCATTTAAGGAATGTCTTCAGATGTGTGCAGAGATTTACCATACTCTTAAGAAGCAGCTTTCTGAGAAGGGGCTTTCCACAGGAGTTGGTGATGAGGGTGGCTTTGCT
>JAGALE010000400.1 GCA_017625335.1 Lachnospiraceae bacterium | reverse complement strand
TGCAGTAGACCTCCTTAAGGGTATTGCTGTGGGAGCAGGACTTACTAATATAGAGGTTGAGGGTGCTAACGGTGGACTTCATACTAATTATGAGGGTAAGGCAAATGCTGCTGTTAAGGCACTTACAGCAGATGGTTTTGATTTTGCATACATCCATGTTGAGGCTCCGGATGAGATGGGTCATCAGGGTAGTATGGAGAGAAAAATTCAGGCCATCGAGAATTTGGATGAGAGAGTTATTAAGATAGTGTATGATGCATTAACTGCTTCAGGTGAAGATTTTAGAATGCTTGTACTTCCTGATCATCCAACACCTATTGTACTTAGAACACATTCCAGTGAGCCTGTGCCATATATTTTGTATGACAGCACAGAGCCTAAAGAATCTGTTTTAAAATATAACGAGAAGGATGCAAAGGCCGGCGGTATATACGTGGCTGAAGGTCATACATTAATAGACCACCTTTTCGAAAAATAATTAAGGCTGCATACGGATTGTGTTATTAATTATGTTAGTTGGATAATGAAATCCGGTGCCAATACTCTGTGATGGGTATTGAATTAAGCAATTTTAGGAGGAATATATGTTAATAGTTAAGAAGTTTGGCGGTACTTCAGTTGCCAACAAGGAAAGAATTTTTAACGTAGCCAGAAGATGTATCGAGGATTATCAGGCAGGACATGACGTAGTTGTTGTACTTTCAGCTATGGGTAAGTATACTGATGAGCTTATCGATATGGCAAAGGATATTAACGAGCTGCCACCTAAGAGAGAGATGGATATGCTTTTCACTATCGGAGAGCAGATGTCAGTAGCGCTTATGGCTATGGCTATGAATAAGCTTGGAGTTCCGGCTATATCTCTCAATGCATTTCAGGTAGCTATGCATTCTACATCTGTATATGGTAATGCAAGATTAAAGAGAATCGACAGCGAAAGAATTAGACACGAGCTTGAGGCTAGAAAGATTGTAATCGTAACAGGTTTCCAGGGCATCAATAAGTATGATGATTATACTACACTTGGCCGTGGTGGTTCAGATACTACAGCAGTTGCGCTTGCAGCAGCACTTCATGCTGATAAGTGTGAGATTTACACAGATGTAGATGGTGTATATACAGCAGACCCACGTAAGGTACCTAATGCACGTAAGCTTGATGCGGTAACCTATGATGAGATGCTTGAGCTTGCAACACTTGGTGCGGGAGTACTTCACAACCGTTCAGTAGAGCTTGCGAAAAAGTACGGCGTAAGAATGGTTGTACGTTCAAGTTTAAATACATCAGAAGGAACAGTAGTTAGAGGAGGTAGTAAAATGGAAAAGATGCTTGTAAGTGGTGTAGCAGGAGATGCTGACACAGCAAGAGTTGCAATAGTAGGATTAAAGGATGAGCCAGGTGTGGCATTTAAGGTGTTTAATGCATTAGCAAAGCACAACATTAATATTGATATGATTCTTCAGTCAGTTGGTAGAAAGGGAACTAAGGATATTAGCTTTACAACTAATGAGGAAAGTGCAGATGAGGCAGTTAAGGTAATCAACGAGAACTTCAGTGATTTCGAGAGCATTGATGTAGATACTAAGGTTGCTAAGGTTTCAATCGTAGGTGCAGGTATGCAGTCAAATGCAGGTGTTGCAGCTAAGATGTTCGAGGCTCTTTATGATTCAAACATCAACATCAGAATGATTTCAACTTCAGAAATCAGAGTAACAGTACTTATTGATGAGGATAAGATGGAGAGAGCTATGAGTGCTGTTCATGACAAGTTCGCTCTTGGTGAGTAATTTATATTTTAAATAAAATAATAATATGTTAAAATACAGCTATGATTTATATTCATGGATGTATTTTATTTTTGAGAGGAGGATACGAATGAAGAAGAAAATTTTTAGTATGATGGCTATTGTCATGGTTGCTGTTATGTCTTGCTTTAGTATTAAGGTAGAAGCGAAGAAGGATTTGGATGGCAGTTATGAAACGGAAGCTATAGGTGATGAACCTGAGTATGAAGAAAAAGACAAAGAAGGTTTTATGGATGAGGCAGCCTATGTAGATGCCGAAAGTCAAATATATAACACTGTAGGGCATTACGGTTCCAGACCTGCAACATATCTGTTTTTGACAGAAGAGGGTTATGAAAGAGTGGCCTGGAACAACGACTATAAGGTTGTTGTGGAAAAATATGGTTGGGATTTTACTTTAACAGATAGCTTTGCCATAGACCAAAAGTATATTGCACCAGCCGGCTGCGCTACGGAGGATGTGCTATTTGGCGGTGTTCATGAAGGGGAAAAGTACAATTTTGTACTTACCGGCCAATATAATGAATTTGAATCTGATGATCTTAACACAATAAGAGTATCCAAATTCTCTAAGGATTGGACTTATATTAGCGATTGTAAAATAAGTAATAATTTAGATGTGGAGATATATGTTCCTTTTAGATCAGGTAATATGGAATTTGAGGAGCTAGATGGAAATCTATGGATTTCTTTCGCTAGAACCGGATATGCAAGTGGAGACAATCTTCATCATCACGGAAAACAGAACATAATAATAAGAGAGTCTGATATGACTTTACTTGGAAGTGCGGCAGATTTTTGGCATTCCTTCGATCAGTACATGGAGGTTTGTAATGGGCAGATGTACCAAATGGAGCTTTCAGAGGGATCAAGAAAGGTAATTGTTGAAGACCAAAATATTGAGAACTACACTGGCGGTTGGAACTATAATTGGGCGTCGGGCTGTGATGAATTAACTTCTGTATTTGACTTTTGGTCAACAGATGAATATGGAGTTTGGTCATATTCCTTGTATGGAGGAACTGGCGGTTTTGAAGCTTCTGATGCTAACTCTAAGCTATTATCGGTTGGATATTCTGTGGATCAGGAAATTTTGATAAACGAAGGGCAGGAAGCCGCAGATGGATTAAGTTATAATGTATGGATTGCATCAACGACTACTGATTTGTCTGATACAAAATTTAGATGGCTGACAAACTATGAAGATAATGGAAGTGTAGATGCTGATTTACCACACATAGTTAAGGTTAATGATGATAAATTCCTCGTAATATGGAGTGAGTATAGCTATGATTATGATACCTGGGGAAGCGGCTTTGATAATATAAAGTATATGTATGTTGACTCTGATGGTGCTCCTATATCGGATATAAAGGAGATGAAGGGTTATCTTACAGAGAATAAACCTGTAGTAAATGCCGAAGGTGAAATAGTTTGGGATGCTGCCGATGGGCAAAAGCTATATTTCTTTAAAATACTTCCTGACGGAACTTCAAAGGTAATAGATCTCGCGTATGCAGGAGTGGGTGAAGCTGAAGGAGTATCTTTGTTGTATCGCACCCATGTGCAGACCTATGGAGACCAGGAATTTGTATCAGATGGTATGGTTAGCGGTACATCAGGAGAGTCTAAGAGATTAGAGGCAATTTATATAGATCTTGAGGCTAGTGAAAGTCTTGACCTTGGAGTTCAGTACACTACACATTGCCAGAACTATGGTTGGTTACCGTGGTCAGCGGATGGTGACATGAACGGAACAGAAGGTGAATCAAAGAGACTTGAAGCTATTATGATTAAGCTTACAGGTACTGATGCGGATAAGTACGATATATATTACCGAGTTCATGCTCAAAATTATGGCTGGCTAGGATGGGCAAAGAATGGTGAGCCTGCAGGAACAGCGGGAAAGTCCAAGAGACTTGAGGGAATTCAGATTGTTGTAACTAATAAGGATGAGGACTTTAATGAGAATGTGGGAGATATTGTATCAGATTACAGCGAGGCATTCTATGCCACACCAGGTAATTCTCCTATAGTTAATTATCCTGCAACCAACAACGAGAATCCAATAGTACCAGGTGAGGATGATGTGAATGTAGCTTATCGTACTCATGTACAGACCTATGGTTGGCAAGGTTGGAAATATAATGGTCAGATGTCAGGAACTTCAGGAGAGTCAAAGAGACTTGAGGGTATTGAGATTAACCTTACCAACAAGGATTACGATGGTGGAATTGCTTATACAACTCACGTGCAGACCTACGGCTGGCAGGGTTCGGATTTAGATGATCCGACAACTTGGAAGACTGATGGTCAGATGGCAGGTACACATGGCGAGTCAAAGAGACTTGAAGCCATATGTATAACCCTTACAGGGGAAATTGCAAATCACTATGATATTTACTACAGAGTTCATGCCCAAAATTTTGGTTGGTTAGATTGGGCTAAGAATGGTGAACCGGCAGGAACAGCAGGCTACTCTAAGCGACTTGAAGGAATTCAGGTGGTGATTGTTCCTAAGGGAGATGGAGACCCTGGAAATTATAAGGGAATTACATCAACTAATAGCAGTGCTTATATTCAAAAATAGAAATATTACAGGAATAAAGCTTGCATAGATGTATTAGATAACAACGAGAACAAATGTTCTAAAATAATCAAATTAATAGTGACAAATGTGTCGTAATTTGGTAAAATGCAGTTAGGGTTTAACGTGACTCTAACTGCATTTTTTTGTCTATGGATGTGGGGGCGTCCTTGGGGAAAATGCCTGGTTAAAGGGCAGCAGTTGGTTTTATTAGAAGGGAGTGTTTTTTTCTATGAGGTTAAGGAAAGTAGTTAAGCGTGTGACGTGCTGCTTTGCAGTAGGTTTAAGTATGTGTATAGGATTGCTAGGTGGTATGGGTACTACAACAGCCTATGCACAGGAGACAGAGGATACAGCTATAGGTGAGGCTGTTGCTGTAGAAGAAGCTGAAGAAAGTGGTTTTACAGATGTGGCGGATACTGTGAATGCAGGTGCAACGATTACATTTACAGGTACCTATGATTATAGTCAGGCATTTGAAATCTTGGATTTGGTTAATCAGGAGAGACGAGCACAGGGCTTGAATGAGCTTGTTATGGACAAGGAGCTTTTAGAGGCGGCTATGCTTCGTGCGGCAGAGATTGCAGTGCTCTTTGATCATACGAGACCGGACGGTAGCAGGTGTTTTACTGTAAGTGATAAATGTTAAGGTGAGAATATAGCCATTAATTACAGTGCAGAAGCTGTTATGGATTCGTGGATGGGTTCATCAGGTCATAAAAATAATATTTTGGGATCTTCAAAAAGTATAGGAATCGGTTGCTTTACTCAGGGTGGACATGTTTACTATGTTCAATGCTTTGGTGGAGCTTCTACAGATGTAGCAAGTAAGCCAGCTAATAAGGTAGCTTCAAGATCGGTGTATGTAAGTGATGCTTATATGCAAAAGGCGGATATATACACATCTGATGGAGTTACATATTTTACTAACCTTGATTGGGGCTATGCTAGAATAAAGCTTGATGCTGAGGAACAGGAGGATATAGAGCTTCCTACATACGAGGATGAGGAAACTGTATATCCAAATAGTGCTATTACCACATCTTATACTACACATATTCAAAACTTTGGATGGAGTGATGAGTGCAAGGGTGGAGAATGGGAGACTGACGAGAGATAAGTGGCTCTTTAGGATTATCTAAGAGACTAGAGGGTATTAAGATAAAGCTTTCCGGCAGTAGTAATTTAGGAATAAAGTATAAGACTCACATTCAAACCTACGGTTGGGAGAAGCAGTGGAAAACGGATGGTGAATTTTCAGGTACTTCCGGTGAGTCAAAGAGACTTGAGGCTATAATGATAGATCTTACAGGCTCTGATAAGTCAAAGTATGATGTCTTCTACAGAGTTCATGCTCAGAATTATGGATGGCTTGGTTGGGCTAAGAACGGTGAGCCTGCAGGAACAGCAGGACAGTCTAAGAGACTTGAAGCTATTCAGGTTATAGTAGTACCTAAGGGAACAGCCCCTTCAGGAATTATTGGCTATTCATACATAGAGGTTGGCAAGTATGCTGATAATGGTACTAAGGATGGTCTGATTAATTATTCTACCCACGTGCAGAATTATGGAGATCAGTCCTATGTATATGATGGTTCTGTTTCAGGAACCTTTGGTGAGTCTAAGAGACTTGAGGGTATAAGGATTAACCTTAACAATGATTTGCTTGGCTACTCAGGTAATGTTAAGTATACAACACATGTGCAGACTTACGGTTGGCAGGGAGATCCTAACGATAAAACCGGAGCTGATTGGAAATCTAATGGTGCTATGTCAGGTACCTCTGGTGAGTCTAAGAGATTAGAGGCGATATGTATAATGCTTGATGGTGAGGTTGCTAACCATTATGATGTGTATTACAGAGTTCATTCTCAGACCTTTGGTTGGCTAGGCTGGGCTAAGAATGGTGCACCGGCAGGTACTGCAGGTTATTCAAAGAGACTAGAGGGTATTCAGATAGTATTATTACCTAAGGGCTCAGCAGCACCTTCTCATAATCCGGGAGATGCAGGAGTTAGTGCGTATATTCAGAGATAATATTTATACAAATAAACATACAAATTAAACTAATGACTTGTTTGGAATAATGTGTTAGAATACAGTTGTGATTTTTTGTTCACTTGTGAATGTAAGAATCACAGCTGTATTTTTTATTTGGACAGGAGATGATTGGATTGAAGAGAACTGACTATATAACCTGGGATCAGTACTTTATGGGAATAGCTAATATGTCTGCATTTAGAAGTAAGGATCCTAATACGCAGGTGGGTGCCTGTATAGTTGATGAGGATAATCGTATACTTTCTATGGGATATAATGGTATGCCATGTGGTTGCGATGACGATAATATGCCATGGGATAGAGAGGGAGACAATTTGTCTAGCAAATATTTCTATGTTTGCCATGCGGAGCTTAATGCAATACTCAACTATCGTGGAAATGGCAATCTTAAGGGAGCAAGATGCTATGTCACTTTGTTTCCTTGCAACGAATGTGCGAAAGCTATCATTCAAGCAGGAATTAAGGAAGTGATTTATATGGAGGACAAATATGCTGACTCTGAATCAACCATAGCCTCTAAGAAAATGTTTGAGATGGCAGGAGTTACATATAGACATTACGAGAATAAGCATAAGGAGATAAGCTTTGAGCTTTAAGGAGTTTGTGAGATGAAGGAAGCTAATACAAAATCTGTTAAGATGACCTTTAAGGCATTATACAGCTATGTGTTAAATACAAATTATAGAAGCTATGCCGGAATTATAGGCTTGGTTATAAGCTTTGGCGCATTAATGTTATTGGTTGCCAACTGGAGTGGCTTTGGAGTAGGTCAGAGAGCCATGTTAATAATTATAGGATTAACATTTACAGTTATTAATCCGTTGAGCTTGGCATTTAAAACATTTCAACAGTTAAAGCTAAGTCCGTCACATAAGGTGCCCCTTGACTATACATTTTCAAGTGATGGAATTACTGTAACTCAGGGTGAGGTCACACAGCTGATTAAGTGGGATATGATATGCAGGATTATGCTGACTAAGCATATGGTTGCGGTTTACACTAGCAGAATTCATGCATTTGTAATTCCTCTTACAGAGCTTGGGGAGGATAAGGGAAGAATACTTACTGCAATGGTTTCTTTCACTGCTAACAACCAGCCAAGACTGAGTAAGAACTTAAATATTTACACTAGTGGAAAAGGACTGTAGATATGATTGATAATGTGATTAAAGAAAGCTTTAGTGCTGAGGATACATTTAATATTGGTAGAGAGATTGCTGAGCTTGCTGAGCCGGGGGAGGTGTACTGCCTGTATGGAGACTTGGGTACAGGTAAGACGGTTTTTTCTCAGGGCTTTGGCGCAGGCCTTGGAGTGACTGAGCCTATTAGTAGCCCTACCTTTACTATACTTAAGGAATATGATGAGGGTAGAATTCCGTTCTATCATTTTGATGTGTATAGAATTGGTAGCGAGGATGAGATGGAAGAGATTGGTTACTTTGATTTGGTAGATGGCGGCGGAGTTTGCCTCATAGAGTGGGCAGAGCTTATAAGGGACATTCTTCCTAAGGACTGCTATAAGGTGACTATTAAAAAGGATACCGAAAAGGGTTTTGATTACAGAACCATAGAGATAGATAGAATGTAGAGAGGTTTTAAGATGAAGATACTTGGTATGGACAGCTCCGGCTTGGTAGCTAGTGTGGCTGTTGTGGAAAATGATATATTGGTGGCTGAGTATACTGTTAATCACAAGAAAACACATTCCCAAACTCTTCTTCCTATGTTGGATGAGGTTGTAAGAATGACTGAGCTTGATTTGGATAGTATAGATGCTATAGCGGTGGCAGCAGGACCTGGTTCATTTACAGGACTTAGAATAGGTGCAGCTACAGTTAAGGCTTTAGGCTTAGCGTTGGATAAACCGGTGGTTTCGGTTCCAACCTGTCATGGCTTGGCCTACAATATGTGGGGAACTGATAAAATAGTTTGTCCTATAATGGATGCTAGAAGAAATCAGGTTTATACAGGTGTTTATGAATTTGTTGAAGGTAAGCTTATGGTTATAAGAAATCAGGATGCTATGAGTATTGATGAGCTGATTGGTTATCTTAATACCTTGGATAGAGAGGTTATATTTGTAGGTGATGGAATTCCGGTTTATGGTGCATTTATCAAGGAGAACCTTAAGGTGAAATTTGAGTTTGCGCCTGCAGGGTTCAATCGTCAGAGAGCATCATCTGTGGCTACTCTTGGTCTGGCTTTATTTGAGGCGGGAGATTATCAGGATGCAGATGAGCATAAGCCTATATATCTTAGAAAGTCACAGGCGGAGAGAGAACGAGAAGAGCAGATGAAAAAGGAAGGTTAGTATGGCTACTGTTGATTGCGATTTGATGCTTCGTCAGATATCCCGCATAGAAGAGGAAAGTTTTAGCGACCCATGGAGCTTGGATAGCCTGTGGGGGGCTATGACTAGAGATTATAATTTGATATTTTTTGCTCTTGGCAACGAGGAAAAGTACACAATATACTCCTTTAGAGGTGGTGAGGAAATTACGATCTCGTGTTTGGAAACATTGGATATAGACGAGGAGAAGCGTAAGAGTAAGCCAGGAGAAAAGCTTTTAATGGGATACATTATTGCTACAGATATTGCTGATGAAAGTGAGTTGTTGAGAATTGCGGTGGCGGAAAAGTTCAAAAGACTTGGCGTTGGCAAAAACCTTATGCAGGCCTATAAGAATGAGCTAAAGAACCATTGCGACAAGTTCCTTTTGGAGGTGAGAGCTTCTAATATAGGAGCAAAGACCCTATATGAACAGCTAGGCTATAAGGAAATTACTATAAGGAAGGATTATTATAGTAATCCAAAGGAGGATGCCTGTATCTATTCCTTGGAGCTTGGACCATATTATAAGTTGGATGGAATGTAAATTGTATTCCATTTTGATAAAGAGCTGTGGTGTGTGTTGGTAGGTGTTGAAGGTACTAGTAGGTATTGGTGTGAGCTGAAATGTGCTGGAATGTACTGGTAAGTATTGGTGAATGCTGATAAGTATCGATAAGTATTGATAAGCTTCCAAGTATTGTATATTTTAGAAAGATTTGAGTGTTTATTAAATTTTCACATTTTATTATAATAGTCTTGAATAAACAGACTCAGGAGGAAGCTATGAATAACAATGCAGAGTATAATAAAACTATGAATGACCAGACTGTGAGGATGGAATCGATAGATAAAAGAACATCTAATAATGGAGACAAAACAGGTAAGGTATGTAATAAATGTGGCAAAGCATTTGCTAGAGTTAACGATATATATCGTGAGGATTTTTTGGAGATTAATAAAGACTGGGGCTTCTTCTCTGTGAAGGATGGTAAAACATATAGATTTGCTATATGTGAAGACTGTTGTGAGTCCTTGGTTAAAAGCTTTGTGGTGCCTGTGGAGGTTTCAGATACTACAGAATTGGTATAAAATAGCATTTTGCATTAACATGAAACTTAGTAGGTGAGTGTAAATGCAAGAAAAGTGATATGAAGTAATATGCATCCTTAAGGGGCATATGGATTATGAGAGGATGATAGGATGTTAGATGTATGTCTACTTGGAACTGGTGGAATGCTCCCCCTTCCATATAGAGCTCTTACCTCCCTTATGGTGAGATATAATGGGAGTAACATTTTAATAGATTGTGGTGAGGGAACACAGAATCAGATTAGACTTCAGGGCTGGAGCTTTAAGCCTATAGATGTAATTTGTATAACACATTTTCACGCAGACCATATTAGCGGTTTGCCTGGACTTTTGCTTACTATGGGTAATGCGGAAAGAACGGAACCCTTGACTATGGTTGGACCTAAGGGGTTGGAAAGAGTGGTAAATTCGTTACGAATTATTGCGCCTGATTTGCCCTTTGACATAAAGTTTATAGAGCTTGAAGACAATTTTAAAGAGCTTAATCTATGTGGACTTAGGATACAGGCCTTCAAGGTTAATCATAAGGTGACCTGCTATGGATACAATCTATTGCTTGACAGAGCGGGGAAGTTTGATGCTGAAAAAGCAAAGGCGCTTGGCCTTCCGGTAAATTATTGGGGACTTCTTCAGAAGGGTCAGACTGTGGAATTTGAGGGCGTTACCTATGACAGCAGTCAGGTTATGGGTGAAGCCAGAAAGGGTATTAAGCTTACATATTGTACAGATACCAGACCTATGGATTTTATCGTTGAGAATGCATTTCGCGCAGATTTATTTATATGCGAGGGTATGTATGGAGAGGATGATAAGCTGGATAATGCTAAGGAAAATAAGCATATGACTATGATGGAGGCAGCTAATATGGCTAAGCTGGCTGAGGTTAAGGAAATGTGGCTTACACATTATAGTCCTGCTACAGCAAGACCACAGGAATTTGAGGATAAGATAAAGGGTATTTTTGCCCGCACGATTATGTCTAAGGATAGAAGGACAGTAGAGCTTAAATTTGAGGATTAAGATACATAGGAGGTGGTCTTATGAGTGAAAAGAAACACAGCAAGCTATCAGATTTGAAAACAGTTTTTTTGGCTATATTCTTCATAGTGATTTTCTTGGTGTTTTTCAATAGTCTAAGTGACAGGGCAGGTAAGGAGAGAAATAAGGAAACCGCCACAGAGATTGACCTTTTGATGAATTATGACATGCAAAGAGATTATCCAAATACACCAAGAGATGTGGCAAAGCTACATAATAGATATTTTGAAGCATTCTATGGAAAAGGTGTATCTGATGATGAATTGGTTGTGATGAATCAGAAGATTAGAGAACTGTATTCAAGTCAGCTACTAATGTATAATGATGAGAATACAAATTTGAATATGTTAAAGGATAATATTACGTCCGTGAATGATGCGGGGTACGAGTATGCTTCTTATGAGCTTCCGGAGGCAAGTCAGATTGAGTATTACACTCAAAATGGAGTAGAGATGGCTACCCTTGAGGTAAAGATAGTATTTAATGTTAAGTCCGGCATGGAATATATGTATGTAAAGTATGTTATGGTTAAGGAAAATGATCAGTGGAAGATACATGTATGGGGCATATCAGACACAGTACAAATGGCGGAGTAATAAATGGGGAGTAACACAAATAGGTATTAGTTGTGGAAATAAGTGTTACACAATACAAATAGGTACTGATTATGAGAAATAATATAAGTAGGTGCTTATGGCGAAAATGTGAAGCGATGCATATAGGTACTTATAGATAGAATGAATTCGTTAGTATTAATGATAGGAATATAAAAATAGAGGAATAACATTTCGTGAAATACAAGATGTAAGAGGTAGAGTATGAGTACAACATTATTAGCAATAGAGACATCATGCGATGAAACAGCGGCTGCTATAGTTGTTGATGGTAAGGAGATAAAATCTAATATTATTTATTCGCAGATTGAATTACATAAGCTGTATGGTGGTGTGGTTCCTGAAATCGCATCTAGGAAGCACGTGGAGAAAATTAATCAGGTGATACGTGCTGCCATAGAGGAGGCCCAGGTTACTTGGGATGATATAGATGGAATTGCGGTAACCTATGGACCTGGCTTGGTAGGACCCCTTTTGGTAGGGGTAAGTGCAGCAAAGACGTTGGCATTTGCCAAGGGGAAGCCTATAGTTGGAGTTCATCATATAGAGGGGCATATTGCTGCAAACTATATTGAAAATGATGAGCTTAAGCCTCCATTTATGTGCATGGTTGCATCTGGCGGTCACTCACATTTGGTGTATGTAAAGGATTATGGTGAGTTTGAAATAGTTGGTCGTACTAGAGATGATGCAGCTGGAGAAGCATTTGATAAGGTGGCAAGAGCTATAGGTCTTGGATATCCAGGTGGTCCTAAGATAGACAAGCTCTCAAAGGAGGGTAATCCTAGTGCTATTGCATTTCCACGTTCTTATATGGAGGATGCGCCATATGATTTCTCCTTCAGTGGACTTAAGTCTGCGGTGCTTAACTACTTGAATAGCTGTGAGATGAAAGGTATAGAGATTAACAGAGCTGATGTAGCAGCATCCTTTCAGCAGGCGGTTATAGATGTATTAACTGATAATTCGGTAAGGGCAGCAAAGGATTTTGGCTGTACAAAGCTTGCCTTGGCAGGTGGTGTAGCATCAAACAGCTCCTTGAGACAAAGTCTAATTGACAGATGCGCTAAGGAGAGCATAGAATTTTATTATCCGTCTCCTGTTTATTGTACAGATAATGCTGCTATGATTGGAGTTGCAGGATACCATGAGTTTATAAAGGGAACAAGACATGACTTAAATCTTAATGCAGTTCCTAATTTGAAAATTGGGGAGCGTTAAGTATTGTATTATGAAAAGACTGACATAAAGCTTGATGTGGTAATTTAGAATAAGTAAGAAGCTTTATGAGAAAGGTGTAAATCTGTTACGAGGTGACAAAATGGCGATTGCAATAGTTTTATCAGGCGGTAGCGGAAGCCGCATGAATTCAGATGTGGCAAAGCAATATATGTTGTTGAAAGGCAAGGAGATTCTGTATTATTCTTTAAAAACATTTCAGGATAATAACAACATTAGTGATATAATATTAGTAGCAAGACCTGAGGATATAGAATTATGCAAAGTAAATATTGTTGACAAGTATGGTTTTACTAAGGTTAGAAAAATATGTTCAGGTGGCAAGGAAAGATATAACTCTGTGTACAATGGCCTTTGCGTGGTGGAGGAACTGTCAGAAGATGTTAAAAATGAGATTGTTTTAATTCACGATGGAGCCAGGCCATTTGTAACTCATGAAATGATAGATGAGTCAGTTGGTAATATGATACTCGGAAGTGCCTGTACAGTGGGAGTGCCTGTTAAGGACACTATTAAGATTGTATGCGAAATAAATGGAGAACTTTTCGGTAAGGAGACACCAAACAGAAATACTTTATATCAGATTCAAACTCCACAAACCTTTAGATACGAACTAATCAGGATGTCTTATGAAAGAATGTTGGGGGATGAAAACCACAATATAACGGATGATACAATGATAGTGGAACAATATGGTGGGATGGGCTGTAAGATAATTATGGGAAGCTACGAAAACCTTAAAATTACAACTCCTGAAGACTTGGAATTTGCCGAAAAAATTGTCGAAAAAAATCTTTAAATTTTTTGAGAAAATGTGTTGACAAGGATAACATATTTTGTTAAGATAACAAAGTCGCTGACGATGACAGCGGCTTTTAAATATGCGAATATATATTTAAGCTTGTTATGGAGAGGTATCGAAGTGGTCATAACGAGGCGGTCTTGAAAACCGTTTGTCCGAAAGGGCGCGAGGGTTCGAATCCCTCTCTCTCCGCTAGCTCATATGAGCTTAAGTGATTCAAACGCTTGTGAGGAGAAGTACCCAAGCGGTTGAAGGGGCTCCCCTGGAAAGGGAGTAGGTCGTTAATAGCGGCGCGAGGGTTCAAATCCCTCCTTCTCCGTTAAATTTTCCTAAGTTTGAATCTA